>CADBLC010000094.1 GCA_902795385.1 Fibrobacter succinogenes
TAGTGTTCCTTGGTATACGCACGCGTATAGGCGTTGAAATGCCACCATTCGCTCGGGAGGGTCACCCAGCCCGCACGTTTCATGATATTGCGGAACAGGTTGCGGTTGTCAATCTGCTGCTGCGTGAGGCGTCCGCTTTCAAGCGCGGCTGCCTCGCCCACCTCGCCCGCGCATTTCTCGAACGAGTCAAAGTCCGTTCCCATGTCGAGCAAGACGCCTGCACTGTCGGCGAGGCCGATGTCGAGCGCAAGTCCGTAGTTGTGCAACCCGCCAGTCTTGCCCGACGATACGTAGTTCGTATACGGAGTCCCCGCCACCGTGCTCTTGAGCGCAGACTGTGCGTACATCGGGCGCGCAGCGTCGAACACCACGATGGAATAGCCGGGCAGTTCCTTGGCAATAAGCGCAAGGGCGCGTTTGAGCTTGGGCAGGGCATCGCGATGCAAGAACGCGCGCTGGATACCGCAATACAGGTCATGGCCGGTGACGTTATTGAACGTACCGTACCGCAAGTCCATGCGGACTCCCTTCATGTTCGTGATTTCAACAAGGTTAGAATCATGGGTCGCGTAATCAATCCACTGCTTGGCGGCGGTGCAAAAGCGCAACGGCTTCGCAGGCTTCGGCGGAACAAACGCACTGTCCGCACCCTGCGCAAAAACAGACGTCAAAAGACCTACGACAAGAATAAGAAAGAACCCCGCTCCACAGCGGGGATGTCCATCAGAATATTTTCTCTCGTCTTTCGTCTTTTGTCTCTCGTCTAATTAAAGTCCCAGCTGGACTTCGACACCGAACTGCAGGTAGAGTCCCATGCCCTTCGCCATGAACGGCACAAGATCGTAGCCGTTTACAGAATTTTCGTCGGCGTCCTCGGTAACCCAAGAGCGTTCGCGCGCGTTCTGCGCTCCGAGGAACTTCAGAGCGTCCACGTCAAGCTTCGAGAGGAAGTTATCCAACTCCAGGTAGAACCGCGCATCGCGGAAAAGTCCCTTGTCGCGGTGCAAGTCCAGGTTCACGCGAACGTCCGTACGGAACAAATCGGTAAACTCGTTCATGTCCTTGAGTCGGCGCGTACCGTTTTCGCGGGTAGCCGGATCCGAAGGCGTGATGTGGTAGCCGTACAGCGGCCTGTGCCATGCGGCATGGTGCGTGAGGATAACCGAAATCAGGGAATCCTTGCGCGGGTAGTAGCGGAAGTGCGAAACGATATCCAGGCGGGAGTTCGCTTCCCACGGGAGGGAGCCGTCGCCTTCCAGTTCGTATTCACCGTACACGGAGCTCACGTTCGAAGAAAGCGAGAAGTGGTGCGAAGTCTTCCATTCCACCTTGACGTTCGCGCCCGAGACCCAGGCATAATCAATCGGAGTCACGTCCTTGTACTGGGCGTAAGCCTTGGGCATCGGCAACAGCGGGTCAAAGTAGTAACGTCCAAAACCGCTCGCCTGGCCGTCAAAGTACTTGGAGCGGAAACCAAAGCCGAGCTTGCCCGACGTTCCCGTCTCGAGGCGGCCCGTAAGGTCGCCGTCGTCGTAATAGGGTTTCCAGTCACTGCGGTAGGCGACATTACCGAACACGCGCCAGAAGGTCGTATCCTTCTTGGAGAGATTGCGTTCCACGTCCATGGATGCCGTCGGCTGGGCGCTATGGTCCACGGCGTCGGCAACACCGCCCACGGAGAGGATGTATTCGGAGTAATCCTGCTTCCAGTCAAAACGTCCCGTTCCCGAAAGAACGCCCGTCTTGTAGTCGTCGGATTGCGTACCGCCAAAGTCGGGGTATTCGCGTTCCACAAGGTGCTGTTCGTACAGCACGGCACCGCTCAGGCCGGCACCGAGAATCTTGCCCTTGAAATTCTTGTCGAGGCCGCCGCTGATGGTCGTGTGCGTATAGTCGTAACCGTCAATGAACGCGGAGCCTTCCTTGGTGCTGGCCGTACTGCGGAACCCCGTGGTGTCGCGGAGGGTATCGCCCAGGTGCTCGCGGACAAATCCCGCATGGGCGCTCGTACCGAACTTGCTCATGTATTCGGCACCAACAACCAAATACTGCTGTTCACCCTCGATAATGTCGATAGAATTCACCTCGTTGTAAATCCTCGAGGTATCCTGCTTAATAGAATACTCGTCGGAGCTGTACAACGTGCGCAGCGCCCAGGCGTTGCCCATGGAATCGGAACCGTTCAACTGGGCGTACACGTCGAAGGCCGAAAGATCGAACGGATCCATGGACTTGACTCGGCAATCGTCGGAGCATTCACCGTCGCGCTTCTTGAATTCGGTAAAGAACTTCTCGCCCAGGTTCTTGAGCATCTCGTCGTCGAGGCGACGGAACGAGAAGCGGAAGCTGTCCCATATAAAGAACGGAGCGTCAACGACGACTTCCTGCACGGTAAGGCCCGCGGCGCCCTTGAGCCCCCACTTGCCATCCGTCTGTTCCGGAATGTACTGGACCGAGGTGGCAAGTCCCTGCCCTATCGGGCCGCTGCCATAATGGTCATGGAATTCAATGCCGCTCAAAATGTGCGGGTTCACTACCGAGAGGTTGCCAGGGAAACCAACGTCCAAGTGGCGCATGTTCGGGATGCGCAAACGGCCCAGATGGTAGGCGACGTCGCCCGCGCGGGAACCTTCGTAATACAGAGCGCTGCTAAAATCTTTCTGTCCCGAAATACCGGGCATCTGGCTCAAGTGTTCCGTCAAGTCAAAGCGCATACCTGCAGCATCTTCAAGTTTGTCGAGCGCCACCGTCTTTTGCGGTTCCCACTTCTCGGGTTCGCCACCGCCAATAACGGTACTGGAACCGAGGTCGCGCAAGTTCGTAGAAAGCGTCACCACCATGTCGAACAAGTCGGCAAAATCCTGCAGCTCCACCACCACGCTGTCGTAGCCTTCCTTGTAGAACACCAGCGCGGCACTCTTGGAATCCACGGTCAGTTCGAAGCGTCCGTCCGAGCCTGTCTTTCCGAGGTTCTTCCCGGAACGGTACGTAATGGAAACGCCGTCCAGCGGCAAGTCGGACTCCGATTCCAACACAACACCCATAATATCGGTGGGAGTTGCAGCAAAGGCCAACGTAGCACAAAGAGACAGTATCCAAATAATCCGGGAACTCATATTCCATAATTTAGAAAACTGCGACCGCGAAAAGGTTTTAGCGGCACCAAAAATATTATACTAGATTTGAAGAGTGCTCAAGATATACCTTGTACAAATGGAATCATTACCCGGAGCAAAGCCGGAGAATCTCGCCAAGGCGCGCGAGATGACTCTTGCGGCACGCCCCGACCCAGGTTCCCTCGTGTTGTTCCCGGAAATGTTCGCGACAGGGTACGGTACGGGCACGGAATCGCCCGAAGTTCCCGGATTTCTCCAGCAACTGGCCAACGATACCGGCTGTATTATGATCGGAGGAGGAATGGTTAAGGCAGGCGGGATTACCACGAACCACGTGGGCATTTATGCGCCCGGCCAAACCAACGAAATCGCGGGTTACAACAAGATGCATCCGTTCTTCCCCGAGCAGGGAACATTCACCGCGGGCCAAGACGTTACTTTGTACCAAATATCCGACTTTGTTGTTTCGCCCACCATCTGTTTCGACCTGCGTTTCCCGGAACTCTACCGCGAAGCGACAGCCCGCGGCGCACAACTTTTTACCGTACATGCTTCATGGCCGGCCAAGCGCAGCGCCCATTGGGAAACGCTTCTCAAGGCGCGCGCCATCGAGAACCAGGCGTACATCGCCGCCGTCAACAACGTCTCCGCCGACGGCACGTATACCGGTGATTCGCAAGTCATCGATCCGCAAGGCAACATTGTCGTGAAAGCGGAACCCGGAAAGGAATGTGTCGTGAGCGCAAGCGTCGACATCGATTTCTTGAACACGTACCGCAAAGATTTTCCGGTGTTTCCGGAACATTTTATAAAGTAACGTTAACATACCCGTAATACATTTGCAAAAGGCGCGTTTGCATGTGATTTGAGTCACATTGCACGTAATTCTTTATTCATCAATAAAATAACCACTTGTCAACAAAATTTCCCATGTGAGGCAAACAACACATATCCGACGAGATGAAAATTTTTGGTCACTTTTGTCCAAAAAAATTCTACTTTAGTAACGTAAAGATTAAACAACCAAACTCAACCGAGGTTCCAATGACATCGCCTTACATGAATAGGATCAATTATGCCAGGGCCCTCATCAGAGCAGGGCTAACACAAGAACTGGTATTGAAGATTACGGCCATATCGCATTACCAGTACGCACAGATACAGCGTGAGCTCCTGGCTGCATAAGGCCCGTCAGGTGCAATTGATTCTCGACATTCCTGCACAGCCCGCCACCCAAATGAAGGATCGGCGGGCTGCGCTTTTTTCGTGCTTCAAAGACGGCACGCTCCTGCTCGACGCCCGCGACAACCAGAAGCCGGCACGTTTCTACCTCGCGCCCGGCGACACCTTCCCGTGGGAAACCTTTTTCGCGAAAATGTTTGCCGCCTGGCAGCTGTGCGATTACACCGACGTCCCGAATCAATTCAAGCCCCTCAAACGCATCCCGCAGTTCGTCATTGACGGGTTTTCCACCGAACCGCTAGAAAACAAGTTCAAGATTCTCGCGACGCTCCGCAAGCAGGGGTATTTTTCCGCACTGTCTGCGCGAAAATAGCTAATATTCTCTACATGGAAAGCATGCAGGATATCGCCCAAAAACGCTGGTTTATGGGCAAAGGACGCAAGATCGATTCCATCGAGACCGTAGACCGCGTCGCCATCGGGGAAACATATCTCTCCATAGTCCGCGTGAACTTTGCCGCAAGCGAAAATTGCGAGCCCGACCTCTACGCCGTCATTGAAGACGAAACCCGCACGGCAGGCTTTTTCTACGACGTGTTTTCGTGCGAGAAGGCAAGATACGGCACCAAGACCGGCGAATTCATGTTCATGCAAACCGGGCATTTCCCCGTAAACGTTTCCCTGCACGAACTTTTCGATGTCGCCCCGCTCGATGCCGAGCAGAGCAATTCCGCATTCGCATCCAGGCACTTTTTCTTCAAACTGTACCGCAGGCTTTTGCCGGGCATCCACCCCGAAGTCGAAATCATGGAGCTCCTCGACCACGAGCGCTCCGACGTGAGTCCGCGACTCTACGGCACCTGCTACTACGCAGATGCCACCGGAAAGCGTTACACCCTCGGGCTTCTCGAGGAACGTGCAACCGGCATGCAAGACGCGTGGGCGCTCTTTACGCAGGGTGCGCAAGATTCGGAATCGCTCGCGCAAATTGCCGAAGGGCTCGGCCAAACTACCGCAAAAATGCACTGCGCCTTGAAGGGGCTCCCGGGCACCCCCGCGCAAAGTCCCGAAATTCCCTTCGACAAGCTGGAACATCTTTTGAACAGCGCAACGGGAACAGCAGACGCCACAAGTTCCGCGGGCAGCGAAACGCGCGAGCTCGCCGAAAAAGTGAAAGCCGTATTGCCGAAACTCCGGCGCATGGCGGCAGATGCATTCGGTGCATCAACCGGTAGCGAGCCGCTTGCACCGCAGCGCATCCACGGGGATTACCACCTGGGGCAAGTGTTGGCGTCCGTTGCAAAAGCCGCGCAGAATTCCGTTGCAAAAAATGCGCCTGCCTTCAAGATTCTCGACTTCGAAGGCGAACCGTCCCGCACGCTCGAATACCGCAGGGCGCTCCGCTCCCCCGCCGTCGATATCGCAGGCATGCTGCGCAGTTTCCAATATGCGGGTGCGGTTTCCGGCCAAAACAGCGCCGCATGCGAGCGCGCATTCCTCGAAGGCTACGCGCAAGCCGCGCGTGTCGACCTCGATACCCTCGAGCGTACAGCCACCCCGTATATCCTCGCAAAGGCCGTTTACGAGGCCTGCTACGAGCTCGAATTCAGGCCCGACTGGTTCCATATTCCGGCCCGCGCGCTCCTTGAAATTGCCGGCTAGGCCGCAACCGCCACAATTTTCTATATTTGCGGGCGTTATGAACGTCGATGAAATGGAAAAACGCCTCCGCGACGAGGCAACGGAACTAGCCGCCAAGGAACCGCTCTCGAAGCTCATGCTCGAGGAGCAGGTTTTGAACCGCAAGAACTTTGCCGACATGCTTTCCGTAACGCTCGCCTGCCAGCTGGCCGGCGAAGTCATCGACCGCGCGGAACTCGAGAAGATGTTCGGGGCGCTTTACGTCAAGTACCCCGAGTTGCTTGTTTCCGCCTGCAAGGATTTGAACGCGACCGTATTGCGCGACCCCGCCTGCACCAGCTACCTCGAGCCGCTCCTGCTGTTCAAGGGGTTCCAGGGCCTGCAGGCCTACCGCGTGGCGCACGCCCTCTGGACCGAGAACCGTTCCTTCCCGGCCAAGATGCTCCAGAACATCGTGAGCCGCAAGTTCGGCATGGACATCCATCCGGCGGCAAAAATCGGTCATGGCCTGCTGATTGACCATGCGACGAACATCGTCATCGGCGAAACGGCCGTAGTCGGCAACAACGTGAGCTTTTTGCACGGCGTGACGCTCGGCGGTACCGGAAACGAAGTCGGCGACCGTCACCCGAAAATCGGTAACGGCGTGATGCTCGGGTTCCGCCGCACACGACCTACGCAGGCGTCCCCGCCGTAGAAGTCGGCCACCCGACCGACGACATGCCCAGCTTCAACATGCAGCAGGACTTCACACGCGACTGCGACTAAACTAGACGAAAGAACGCTGCGCCGCAATGCGGCTCGCTACAGACGAAAGACGAAAGGAGGCGCAGACATGAAAAAAACTGAAAAAATCAAGTTTATTGGCGAGAAGCTGGACGAGCTTTTCCCGAACCCGCCTATTCCGCTCGATTACACGAGCCCCTTCACGCTGCTCGTCGCCGTCGTATTGAGTGCGCAATGCACCGACCGTATTGAGTGCGCAATGCACCGACATCCGCGTAAACCAGGTCACCAAGGTCCTGTTCAAGAAGGCAAAGACGCCTGCCGCCATGGTAAAGCTCGGAGTCGAGCGCATCGCCGAAATCATCAAGCCCTGCGGATTCTTCAACACAAAGAGCAAGAACATCTTCAACCTCTCCAAGACGCTCGTAGAAAAATACGGCGGCGAAGTCCCCCGCACCTTCGAAGAACTCGAGGCTTTGCCCGGCGTAGGCCACAAGACGGCCAGCGTCATGATGATTCACGCCTTCAAGACGCCCGCCTTCCCCGTCGACACGCACATCCACCGCCTCGCCAAACGCTGGGGCCTTTCGGACGGCAGTTCCGTAGAGCAAACCGAGGCCGATCTCAAGAAGATTTTCCCCAAAGAGGAATGGGAAAAACGTCACTTGCAAATCATCTACTTTGGCCGCACATACTGCAAGGCCATGGGCCACAAACCCGAGAATTGCCCCATTTGCAAGTTTGTTTTTACAAACAAGTGATTCAAGACGTCTACCACGTTCACATGTACTAAATTTTTGTGATAAATTATCTAAATTTGGTGCATGCCGGATTATCAAAGAAAACAAAAATTAACCTCCCGCCAAGAGGAAGTTTTGAGTCTTGTGCGCAAGGGTCTCACCAATGGCGAAATATGCAGAGCCCTGAACATCTCGGAAAACACCGTAAAGGTCCACTTGGCGAACATCTACAAGATCCTAGAAGTCACCAACCGCACCGAAGCCGTATCGGCGAATCCATCAAAGGAAATCGAGTCCGTTCCGCA
Organism: Fibrobacter succinogenes; assembly: GCA_902795385.1. GTDB lineage: Bacteria > Fibrobacterota > Fibrobacteria > Fibrobacterales > Fibrobacteraceae > Fibrobacter > Fibrobacter succinogenes_P. The sequence continues at coordinate 7,711 of CADBLC010000094.1, forward strand.
AAAACAGAACGTCAACGTCGTGTTTGAACCGGACCCCGACCTGAAGAATCATCCCCTGGCACACAGCCTCTACCTTTCCGTTGTCGAAGCCCTTTACCATTACCACCTTTTTTCCATCTCCACGCAAGAAGATGACGGCGTCAAAAACGACGTAACGTACAGAATCAAGTTCTCCGTGGCACAGAGCAGGGCCGAAATGATGTTTGTCTCTCTCTGCTACCGGAAATCGAAAGAAATCCTATGGTCTACGCAGCAAAAAGTGAACCCGGACGATGACATTTCAACGCTCGCGGGCGCACTCACAAGTGCCCTGTTCCGGAACATGACGCTTTCTGCGACAAAGAAATTCGAGGAAAAGCAGAACGTTTCGCCCTTATGGTGGTACGCCTCGTGCTACACCATCGCGAGGATGATGAACCGCAACAAGGAAGCCTTCACCAACTGCGAGACCCTCCTCACCCCCCTGGCCGAACGCGACGGAAACCTCTACGCCACCTACAGCTTGGTGCTGGCTTACTACATCAGCGTTGTCGAGAACTGGGGTTCTACAGAAAAGAACCTCCAAAAAATGGGGCAATACGCCTGTACGGCCATCCGCAACAATCCCTACTCCATCTACTCGCAATTCATGATGGCGCTGTACAACATCCTTATCGGGAACAAAATCGACGCTATCGGCTACTTCAAGCAGATTATCAAAGCGAACCCCTACGACACACTTGCACGCCGCCTGCTTGTACAAATTTATCTGCTAGTCGGGCAAGAAGACGAGGCCTTGCGGCAGCTCGAAGCGTTCAAATGCTTTTCACCGCAATCCGACGACACGCCCTACCTATTCGTAGTCAGGGCGTTCATCTATTTTCTGCAGGGGAATTACGACGAGTGCGAAAAACTTGCAAAACAGGCTCTCCTGGTTTATCCCGAAGCCCCCTTCGCACGGCTTTTCTTGGTGGCATGCAACAACAAGAAGGAGCTCTTTGACGAAAGTCAACGTCACATCAACCTATTTTTCGAGTACCATCCCAATTTTACCAAGGCTGATTTGGACAAGTTAATGGAAGGTATTGCCCCCACACGCAAGAAAATCTTTGCCGACAGCCTCAAGAACATGTTCCCGTAGGTATTACCCCCTCTCGGATTAATACCCGAAAAATAATCCTTTCGGGCTATAGCGCAATAGTACCATCTTAGTTTATCTTTGGACTACAAACAAAGGAAACTAACGATGAAAAATAACACACAACCTAAAGACCCTAACGAATACTACACCAAAGTCCTGACGCTTGCAGACTTGCAACCAGGAGATATTCTCACGTTCGAAGGGGAAGATCACGGCATCTCGTCGTTAATCATGATGTTCACGAATTCCAAGGTGACACACGGGGCTCTGTTTTACCAGAATACACCCGTCCCTGCCCTTGCCGACGCGGGGCAGTCCGGCATCTTCGCGCATAGAGTCGAAATGAAAGAGGGAGCGCGAAGTGTATATGTCAGCAGGCTAACAAAGAAGGAGGGCCTGCTGAAGCCGGACGCCCCCTTCGCGCCGGATGCCCTGAGCCCTGTCCTCAACGCGGCCCATTTTTACGTCTCCGAAGGACTCAAGTACCCGTATTCTGACTTGGTCCTCCTGGCATTAATCCTGATTTACAAGGACATTACCGCTTCGGGCATCAAGCAAGCCATCATCGTCACCCTTCTCGAAGTGCTTGCCGCCAAAATCAAGAAGCTGATCGACGACAAGTTCCATGATGGCGAACACACGATGGTATGCTCTTCTTTTGTCTACCAGTGCTACCTCGATGCCTCCAAGGAGAACAAGGATCTGGAAATCCAGCTGAACAGGGATGCCGACCTCCGCCCCGGCCTCCGCCAAGCGGGCGTCAAGCGTTCAAACACCCTCTTCGACCTGTATGCGGAACACGCCGCCGAATACAACTACAATACCGAAAGTTTCCGGACGCTCAGGGGCTCCCTGACCGACGTTTCCCTGGACAGCATCATCGACGAAATCCTGAAGCAGCCTAGGGAAAACCGCGTCACGCTGCTCAAGAGCAACGAGCTGAGCAGCGCCATCGAGTCCTTGCTGAAGACTTTGATGGAGCTCTTCAAGATGCCCTTTAAAAACATCGAAGAACTGATCAAGAACGCGGAAAACCTAAGGTCCATGTTCGTCACGCCGAACGACCTTTGCTTCAACATCAAGAACGCAGAAAAGGTCGGCAGAATCGCGCTGGACAGGCACGACGCAAACCTACAAGTTTAACTGCAACAAAGCAGTTAATGCACACACCACACTCACCTAAGAAGGAGAAATAACAAATGGCAAGTTCAATTGCTCAACAGTTCACAGGACTTCCGATGGGAGACCTCATCGGAGGCCCGCTCATGGCTGTCGCCGAAGCCAATGGCAACATGGCTAAGACGCAGACGAAGTTCATTCTCGACACCTGCTTCAACCCCAAAGATGATAAGGGCGACATTATTGAGCCCATCATGATCAAGATGGAGATGAGGCGCGGAGTTCTGTCTTTCGACGCAAATGGTAAGCCGACGACAACCTACGTTGATTCTCAGATCAACCTTCCGCTTCTGACCATCCTCCCCCTCAACAACCTTGGTGTTGACTCCGCATCTGTCAACTTTGAAATGGAAGTCAAGTCCTCCAGTTCTGAAGACATCAAGGAAGAATCGCACAGCAAGACGGAAGCCAGCGCGACTCTTACTGGAAAGGCCGGCTGGGGTCCGTTCTCCGTATCGATTTCCGGTACGGTCAGCTACGCCTCGGAAGACTCCCGTTCCCATGACACGCATTACGAGAACAGCAACACTGCCAAGTATACCGTGAACGTGCATGCAGGCCAGCTTCCCATGCCCAAGGGCGTGAACGTCATCATCGACGCCTTCGCCAAGAGCATCCAGCCCGAAGTACTCCAACCTAAGCAGTAAAAAACGTTAAGGGGCAAATATGGCAGTACTGGAAAAGAGCAATCTGAATTATCTCTCATCGTTGTCGACAGGGAATAGTCTCGAAGCGCTCATCAGCGCTCCACTGACCGCAATATCGAAGGCTAACGCCATGATGCTCAGCGGCCAGGCACAATTCATCCTTGATTTCTGTTTCAGGAATAATGGCGACTCCTACAGCCCGGTCCTGATAAAAATGGAATACACCAAAGATGGCGAGAAATCGTATTTCCACTTGCCGCTTCTGACCATCTTGCCCCTCAACAACCTTGCCGTCGATAAGGTGGATGTCAACTTCTGCGTTGAAGTGACATCCACCACGACGCACGTTCCTTCCAATCCCGTGCGCGGCAATCCCGCAAAATCGAAGGTCCTCAGAAAAAAAACCAGACTCGGAGCAAAACTCGCCCCGAAAGAAAACGGCAAGTATAAAGATAATCCATCAAAGAATGGAATATCTGTTGCAATCGAGGCGAAACAGATCCCACTTGCTAGGGGCATCACAACGCTTATCGACGTCTACTCAAAAAACATCATCACCTCAGAGGAGTAAAAAATGAACACGACAAGTATTATCGCCTGCCCCGCTTGCGGCAACCCCATTTCGTTTGACATCTACGGACTCCTTGCAGGGAAAAGGTTTTGCTGTTCCCATTGTTCGGCAGCATTAGCACTCTCTTCCGAAAGCTACGGAGTTGTTGGAAACACCATGCAAAAGTTTGAAGCGCTCAAGGCTAGCGCAGGACGGTAAAGATGAAACTGAACGAGCTCCTGACAGAACTTCGCAAGGCCGTAAACGAGGCCAGCAACGTTTTGCAAGAAAAAAACTTGGAAACGCTCAGCAAGTATTTTGTACAAAAAAAGATTTCCGAATCGGAGACGGTATGCATGCCCAAGACCATCCGCATGGACTATCCCGTAGCAACGGAAGATGGCAAAGTCGCCATCAAGCGCGTAGACGTTCCGCTAATCTCGCTTATTCCTGTAACTAATTCCAAGGTGGAGAAGGCGCTACGTTTTCCATCGACTTTCAGATGGATGACGAAGACGACGATGTAAAGGTATCCTTCCCCAAGAAGCGCTTTGGCGAAGTGCAGCACATGAGCCACCTGGAACTTACGATCACTCCCGATGAAGTCCCGGAAGGAATCGTCTCCATCGTCAGCAAATACAATTCAATGATTCAAAACCAGATCGAGGAATAAGGAGAGAGATGAGTATTTTATTAGATTCTTTAATGGATGCCATTAACCACAATTACAGCATCGAGATACAAGGACATTATCAAAAAGATTTCCCCTTTCATGATTTTGAGAGGACATGTAATCAAGCGGCCACAGGTTACAATTATATGGGGAGTTATTCTTCTGACAAAAAGCATTCCTTTTGTATCAAAAAAAATTTGAATTCACAAAACATGATTTACTATTTCCCTTACTTCTCAACTGGAGAGCGTCAAACGGGATATTGCATTGTACCAAAAGGCAATCAAAATGCCATATTTACAGACGGCATGAATGGTTGTTCCATAGATATCTACGAATTAGAAAACAGCTTTCTTTTTTTGCATAACGCAAATTCCAAACAATTGGGAAATGACGATGAAAAAGAAGCCTTCTGGGGATCAGTACTCCATTCATTATCCACCGAACAAATTTCAACGGAAATAATTAATAGGAATTATCCCCCCAACTGGGAAAAAAAGAAGCCCTACATAAGGATACTTCCTTCAGATTATATGTTTAACACAAAAACTTATTTCACATCAGCCGAAGATTTTGATTCTTATGCACAACTTTTTATAGCTGAGCATAGCAAAGAATACGAAGAAAAGAATACTGATAGCGATATTTATCAGCATTTTATAACGAATGAAACCGGCAAGAGAGACGTTTTTAAATACCTTTGGCTTCCTATAATAGAGCCAACTGCACCTGGAACATTCGACATTTATTTCTTTTGTTTTGTCGCTTATAGAACCAATGTGTCTAGGTATATTTTTTTACGTGAATGGTCCAATCTCGTTAAAGTTAACGGGAACCAGCAAAAAAGCCTGCACCTTTTTCCCTAAGGCACATTTTTTTTGATAGTCCCTACCCCTTAAGCAGTTCCTCGAAGTAGACAATCGTCTTCTCAAGGCCCTGGCGCAGCGGGATAGTCGGTTCCCAGCCGAGAGCAGACTTGGCAAGGTCAATATTCGGGCGGCGCATCTTCGGATCGTCGCCCGGAAGCGGTTTATAGACAATCTTGCTCTTGGAACCCGTCAGGTCAGCGAGTTCAAGCATCGTGAATTCACCGGGGTTACCGATGTTCACGGGGCCGATAATCTTGTCCTGGTTCATCATGCGCACGAATCCCTCGATGAGGTCGTCAACGTAACAGAAACTGCGCGTCTGGCTGCCGTCACCGTAAATCGTGATGTCGTCGCCCTTGAGCGCCTGCACAATGAAGTTCGATACCACGCGGCCGTCGTTCATGAGCATGCGCGGGCCATAGGTATTGAAAATACGCACAATGCGGATATCGACATTATTTTGTCTGTGATAATCCATAAAGAGCGTCTCGGCAACGCGCTTGCCTTCGTCGTAGCAGCTGCGAATACCGATGGGGTTCACGTTTCCCCAGTAGTCTTCCGTTTGCGGGTGTACCGCCGGATCGCCGTAGACTTCGCTTGTACTGGCCTGCAGAATGCGGGCCTTCACGCGCTTGGCCATGCCGAGCATGTTGATGGCACCCATCACGCTCGTCTTGATGGTCTTCACCGGGTTGAACTGGTAATGGATGGGGCTCGCGGGGCACGCGAGATTGAAGATGCGGTCTACTTCCAGCAAAATCGGTTCCGTCACGTCGTGGCGGATAAGCTCGAAACAGCGGTTATCGCGCAGGTGCGCGACGTTCGCCATGCGGCCCGTAAAGTAGTTGTCAAGGCAAATCACCTCGTGCCCGTCGTTCAGCAGACGTTCGCACAAGTGACTTCCCAGAAATCCTGCACCACCGGTAACTAAGCAACGCATCGCGGCATCCTCTCTTATTTAAGCTTATTCGTCCGAGTCCTTCTCCAGTTCGGCGGCGGAGTTGCCATGGAGAGCCACCAGGCGCACACCGTTCAGAGTCAGGTACGGATCGTAAGTATCAATCACCTTGCTGTGGCCCATCACCATGCGGCCCCAGCCACCCGTCGCAAATACGGGAACTTTCTTCTTGCCCATCTCGGCCTTGATCTTTTCGACAAGCGTCTCGAGCTCCGCCATAAAGCCGTACAAGAGGCCCGCACGGATGGCATCATCGGTATTGTTCGCAATCACGTGTTCCGGCCATTCGATGCTCACCGGCAAGAGTCGTGCCGCCTTCTCGGTCAGCACATCCAAGCTCGCGCTAATGCCCGGGATAATGAGGCCACCGGCAAAACCGCCGTCTTTCATCACGTCGAACGTAGTCGCCGTGCCCATGTCCACCACGATGGCGTCCTTGTAGCCGCGGTCGCGGAGCGCGATAATGTTGCAGAGTCGGTCGGAACCGAGCGATGCCGGGTTCGGGTACGAAATCGGGCAGCCGAGGCAGTTCTTGGAACTCACCACCTGCACCGGGCGCTTCAAAAGGGTCTGCAAGGCCTTGATCCAGGGGCGTTCATGCGCAGGCACCACCGTCGAGAGGCCCACATGCGTAATCGCCGAGGGCTTGATCTCGGAAAAACGGACGAGGCCGCCAATGCGGTTCATCACCTCGTCACTTGTGGTTTCCTTGCGGGTCGTGAGCCTCCAGTGGTCCACAACCTTGTCGCCTTTAAAAATACCCAAAACCGTGTGGGAGTTGCCCACATCTACCACAAACGAGAACGTATCCGACTTTTTCAAATTCTTTTTCATGTGCAAATCACTGTTTGCTCAAAAAAATAGCAAATTCGGCCTACCGCTGTTTCTTCTTGACGAGCAGAGCGCCCCCGACAATCAGCGCAAGGCCTATGGCGAGCGAAAGTATCGCGCTCCTCGTGAATCCCGCCACGATATAGCAGACGAAGCTCACGCAGGCCACCGAAAGCGCATAAGGCAACTGCGTATTCACGTGGTTCACATGGTTACAGTCCGCACCGGCACTCGCCATAATCGTCGTGTCCGAAATCGGCGAAATGTGGTCACCGCACACAGCCCCCGCCATGCACGCCGAAATGGAAATGATCATCAGGTTCGGATCGATGCTCGAGAACGCCGCCACCACAATCGGAATCAATATGCCGAACGTCCCCCACGAGGTTCCCGTGGAGAAGGCAAGCCCCACGCCGACAAGGAAGATAACCGCCGGCATCAAGTTCATGAACCCGGCCGCGCTTCCCGAAATGAGACCCGCCACAAAATCCTTCGCGCCAAGCGTATCGGTAACGCCCTTCAAGCTCCAGGCAAGCACAAGAATCAAAATCGCGGGGACCATTGCCTTGAAGCCCTCGGGCAGGCACTCCAGGCATTTGCCCAACTTCAAGACGCGGCGCCCCAAGTACCAAATCACCGTCACCACAAGCGCACCGAAGCTGCCTATCACAAGGCCAACCGAAGCGTCGCTCGCGCCGAACGCATCGACAAATCCCTTATGCGCCTCTCCGCTCGAGAAGAATCCGCCCGTGTAAATCAATCCGGTCACGGAGAATACAATCAATATGGCAATCGGGAAAATCAAATCCGCGACAGTCCCGCGGGAGTCTTCGCGCGTCAGGGACTGCGTTTGCGCCTCCAGTTTTTCGGCCGCGGTCTCGTATTTTTTCATCGGGCCAAAATCCACCTTCAAAAGAATCACCGTAAACAGAGCCGCGATGGTAAGCAGAGCGTAAAAGTTATAGGGAATCGACTTCACGAAAAGTCCCAGGCCATCTTCGCCCTCGACAAAGCCGGTCACCGCCGCCGCCCACGAACTGATTGGCGCGATAATGCATATCGGAGCCGCCGTGGCATCTATCAAATACGCCAGCTTTTCGTGGCTGAGCTTAAACTTATCCGTAACGGGGCGCATCACGGAACCCACCGTGAGGCAGTTGAAATAGTCGTCCACAAAAATCAAGATGCCCAAGATGACAGTCGCCAGCTGGGCGCCCACCTTGGACTTGATGTGCTGTTTTGCCCACTCGCCGAATGCGGCCGCGCCGCCGGACTTGTTCATCAGGGCAACCATCGTTCCCAGAATGACAAGGAAAAAGAGTATGCCCACATTCCACGGGTCCGACACCTGCTTGACCATGCCATCCTTGAATACGGCGTCTAAGAAATGCGGGAAGTTCCCTTCGCTAATGAACAGCCCACCCATCAATACGCCAACGAACAGGGACGAATACGCCTCCTTCGTTATGAGGGCAAGGACAATGGCCACAACCGAGGGCACCAGCGCCCAGAACGTTCCGTGAAAATAGGATACAACTTCAACAGCCTGTTGTTCCATAAGATACTCCTTGGGTTTTCAAGGAATATAAAAAAACGAGAGTTTTGTGGTTTTAGCCTACTAGATTCGCATCGAAATATCGAGCGCCTTCACGCTATGCGTAAGCGCACCGACGGAGATGTAGTCAAGGCCGAGCGTCGCGATTTCCTTCGCGCGTTCAAGCGTCATGTTGCCGGAGCCTTCCACCAGGCACTTGTCGCCGCTTTCCTTGATAATCTTCAAAGCCTCGGCCATCATCTCGTTGCTCATGTTGTCGAGCATGATGACGTCCACGCCCTTGTTCAAAAGCGCACGCAGCTGGTCGAAGTTTTCGACTTCCATTTCGACCATCAA
>CADBLC010000095.1 GCA_902795385.1 Fibrobacter succinogenes
TGGTAATGACGTTTGTGCTTCTTATGATGGTTTCGGGCTGCTCCGAAGACTCCAAGTCCGTGAGTTCGCTTGGCGGCGCCGGAGAAGAAACGGGGATTATTGCAAACTCCCAGTATTATTCCATTAAGGGTAGCGCTCAACGTTTGAACCAGCTTGTCAATCAGGTGGTAGAACAGGCAAACGAGCATTCGGACGTGGATTTCGATTATCACAACTTGGGCATGAGGGTGTCAGAACTGGATTCGACCACTCTTGATACGACAGGGGTTGTATTTTACGGAACTTTCAATGACGCCACTGGAACGTTCGCCCTTGACAGTGTCTCGTTGAATAGCCCGTATGTAATGCTGGAGGTTTCCCCGCACATCATTGATGGAAACGAATATATTTGGGGAAGCTGGGTTTACACGGATGTATTCATGCCCAGTGTCATTGTCGATTTGCGAAAAACCAGCAGTGTAAACGTCAATAAGATGACGACCCTGGAAAGGTTCCGTCTTGTCCATTTGTTCAAGACAGGAATGACGTTCGAGGAGGCGAAGAATCAGGCTGACCGGGAAATTCTCGATGCGTTCGGGATGTCTGACATGCAGTTCACTTTCGAGAATATTGAAAACGCCGAGGACCGTGACAATGTCGCTCTGCTGGATCTCGTAGACGATTATCTATATGGCCGCGATGAAACTCGCGCGGCGGTAAGAATGCTGGAAGAATATGGCTCGTTCGAGAACGACTCCGTGGTAATAGGGCGGTGGACGAATTGGTCACTTAATGCTTTAGACGGGTACATGCGAGTCAAGGAAGATTCCTTGTCCGAGAGTGCTAAATACGATAAATTTCTTGAAGAAAACTTCGTGGCAACTTTGTTGCGCCTGGATGAATGCTCTGCAACAAACGAGGGAGAGGCGTTTGATGTAGGGGATCGCCTGTTCAATTTAGTCTGTCTGTCGGGGCATTGGACCGCCACGCTCAGGACGATTAATCATGGTGATGGCGAATTGACCGATGAGCGCGATGGGAAAACGTACAAGACGGTCTCGTACCTTATCGATGGTGACTCGGTGACTTGGCTGGCCGAAAACCTGATGTACAATTCCAATGATGGCCTGTATTCTATGCCTGCCTATATGGCCCTGGATTCTGCAGCTATTATGAATTCGTATGAAAAATGCTTTGCGAAGTGGACACCTGTAGTTAGCGATGATACCGTGCTGTTTACTCTTACGGCAAGCGATTCTCTCAAAGTTGATTCTATTTGTGTGTACCAGCAGTATTATCCCGATTACGAAGCTTTGTACTCTGTAATGGATTCCCTCGGCATCTCTGGCAGCAATATTCAGGGAATTTGTCCCGATGGCTGGCGACTTCCTACCGCAAACGATTGGTTGGCGTTGTTGGATCATGTTGAAAAGGAGTTTGACACGGAGTACTGGAATCTTGCGGACTTCTTGTACGGTGCGGGTTTTGACGTGGTGACTGCCGAAGAGCGAACTTATTTCGCCATTAAGCCTGATTCGACCTACGAAGAAGATAAAAATGCTTCTGTCATTACGTTTGACCGCGGAGGGAAATGGCTGGTTCTCCCGCAGGTCTCGTGGAGTACATGGGCTCTTCCGGAAGGTCGCTTCAGTTATGTCCGTTGCATCAAGGAATAGTTTTCCTGTAGCCTAGAAATTTCCTCTATGGGGGTGGGGGAAGGTTTCTCTACGGGGGTAGGAGGAAAGGAAGGCGGGCTTCGGCCCGCCTTCTTTACGACCGCTCGTTCGTTACATATGGTATAAAACCTCCGGTTTCTCACTCGCTCTAGAATATGTTTTTTCAACTCTGGTAGGCGCTCGCTCTCCCCTCCGGGGCGCGGAGCCTGCCCCACGCGAGAATAATGGTGAAAAGTCTGTTTGTATCACGCTATTGAGGTGGCTTGAAAAATGCAATTATTGTATCTTTATCATAAATTGTGCGGTAAACGCAAAAAAAGGACTATTATGAAACCTGGGAAGACCGAACTCCGCTTGAATGCGGAAATCGAAAAACGCGGCGCGCTTTTTGCCGTGTTGCTCGATCCCGATACGTCAGACGAAGCCGCTTTCGTGAAGGCTGGCTCCATGGCGGCCGAAAACGGCGCCGACCTTTTGCTCGTTGGTGGCTCGTACCTCGGGAACTTTACGCTCCCCAAGCAGGTGGCGGCACTCAAGGCGGCGGTCAATCTGCCCGTGGTTCTTTTCCCGGGTGGAGCTTCGCAAGTGGTTCCCGGTTTTGACGCGATGCTCTTCATGACTCTCGTGAGCGGTCGCAACCCGAACTACCTGATTGACGAACAGGTGCGCGGTGGCGCGCTCGTGCGTGCGCTCAACATGGAAGCCATCCCGACGGCTTACCAGCTCATCAACAGCGGCAAGCGCACGACGGTGGAATACATCAGCGGAACTATGCCCGTGCCCGCGAACAAGCCCAAACTCAGCATGGTGAACTCCATCGCGGCAGAACTCATGGGCATGCGTTACGTGTACCTGGAAGCGGGTAGCGGCGCCGAAGAGCCCGTACCCGTGGAGCACATCGCTTATACCCGTAAGGCCACCGAGATGACGATCATTACCGGCGGTGGAATCAAGGACCCGCAGACGGCCGCCATCCGCGTGGCTGCAGGCGCGAACATCATCGTGACCGGAACCCTCTGGGAGAAGGTGGAAGACCCGGCTCTCTTGAAGGAATTTGCTTCGGCAATTCACGTGAAAGGCTGAAAAGCTTCGTAATACAATTTTGCCCCCGACCAAATGATCGGGGGCTATTTTCGTAAACGGTCTTTATTCAGTCTTGCCTGGGCCCATTTTCTTGGAGAGTTGCCCAATCAGGAACTTGTAGAATTTTTCCAGGTGGGAGTTGTCCTGCTTGATGCGGCGGTACGTAATCACGATATCGCGCTTGAAGTCGGCATCGGTGATTTTCAGCAGGCGGATCTTGCGGCTGTCCACCTTGCCCCAGGAGAATTCGGGCCAGAACCCGACGCCGAGGCCGCTCGCGATGGCGTCCTTCACGACGAGGGCGTTATCGCTCTCGAAAATGTCGTGCGACTTGAATCCGATGCGGTCGCAGAAATCGCTGCAAATCTTGTGCAGCTGCTTGGAACCGTACAGGCCGATAAAGTCCGTGTCGCCCAGCTCGTGGAGTGATATGCTGTCGCGCTTCTTGTATTGTGCGTTGTTGGGTACGGCCAAAAAGATTTCTTCGGTACACACGAAGACTTCTTCGTCGGGGTTCTCTTGCGGCCGGTATTCCGCGAAGGTCTGCACGCAGATGTCGTAGAGGGTGGATTCTTCTTTCTGCACGAGGTAAAAGCGGATGCCCGGAGTTTTCTTTTTGTACTGGATGATGGCGTTCGCCACGAACGATGACGCGGCCAGCACCTTCACGCTGATGGTCACGGCCTGCTTGTCGGATTTGGCGCGGAGGCGTGCCGGCAGTGCTTCGATGTCCTCGTAGAGCGGCTTGACCTTCTTGTAGAAGTAGTCGCCTGCTTCGGTAAGCTTGATGTTTCGTCCGCTGGTCTTGAACAGCTTTACGCCCAGTTCGTCTTCCAGTTTATGGATGGCGTGTGTCAGTGCGGGCTGCACAATGCACAGGTTGCGCGCGCTCTGCGTCACATGTTCGGTTCGGGCGACTTCCAGAAAGTACTTGATGTGGGTCAGTTCCATAGGGGCCTCTTGGGGGTTTCATAAAAATTATTGATGAAAATAATATAAACAATTTATTAGACACTATCAATTATTGTTGCTAGTTTTTGATGAAAATAATATAAACAATTTATTAGACACTATCAATTATTGTTGCTAGTTTTTGCCCGAAAAAAGAAAAATCCTTGCTGAAAAGCAAAAAACACAGGAGTCTATCATGAATCAGATTTACAAGTCCCTCGCCACTGCAACCATCACCTTGGCCGCCGCCGTGGCTCTTACCGCCTGCAACGACAACCGCGACTGCAGTTTTGACGGGGATGCTCACACGCTCACTTGCCCCGAGAAAACGTACGCGACGGTCGACATGGGCGGAAAGGTCTGGATGGCCGAGAACCTCGTCGTTTACGTACCCGACTCTAGCGTATGCTACGGCAACGACCATTACACCTGGAACGCGGCGAACAACGGCCTGTGCCCCAATGGCTGGGCACTTCCTTCGCAGGATGACTACAAGAACGCCTTTGGCACGGCCTCTACGGCAGAACTCAGGAGCGCCAACGGTTTCAAGATGGTGCTTGGTGGATTCAGGTACTATGACGGCAACTTCGCCGACAAGGGCATGAGCGCAAGCTTCTGGACCAAGGACGGCTTTGACGATTCCAGGGCTTTTCTTGTGCGCGTCGCCGACTCGGCAGTGTCCTACGAGCACTTCAACAAGAGTATCGCCGCCTCCGTCCGTTGCGTGAAGGAATAATTCGGAGTTATATTTGCTCTAACACGAATCTCTTTCAACAATCCTCAAAGCGGCTTTGCCGCGACCACACACCTCAAAGGCACGAAGTGCCGACCTCAAACTCTCTATGACTTGGCTAATCGATTTATTCACTAAGCCCTCGGTCGGTCAACAGATCGTGGCAATCGCGCTTACAGCGGCCATTGGCCTTATGGTAGGCAAGATTCGCATCAAGGGCATCGGCCTTGGTGGCGCAGGGGCGCTCTTCGTGGGCATCCTGCTCGGCCATCTCGGCTTGCGCGTTGAAGGCAACGTGCTTCATTTTATCCAGGAGTTCGGTCTCATCCTGTTCGTCTACACTATTGGCATGCAGGTCGGACCCGGGTTCATGGATTCCATCCGCCGCCATGGACTCGTGCTCAACGTGCTGTCGGTGGGAATTGTACTGCTCGGTGTGCTTGTGACGCTCTGCCTGTACTGGCTTACGGATATGCACAATAATGTGCCCGTGCTCGTCGGGATGCTCTGCGGTGCCGTGACGAACACGCCCTCCCTCGGTGCGGCGAACTCCGCCTTCGCGGCGGTTGGCGTCGATTCTTCGCTTACGGGTATCGGCTATGCGGTCGCCTATCCGTTCGGCGTCATCGGCATTATTCTCGTAATGCTTCTCGTTCGCGTGATTTTCAGGCAAGACCCGAACAAGGCTGCCGAAAGCTATGCGGCCGAAATTGCGGCGACTTCCTGGGAAATCGAATCCTGCAGCCTTACGGTCGATAACCAAAATTTGTATGGAATCCAGCTGAAGGATATCCCGAACTTGGTTTCGAGCGGTGTCGTGGTGACGCGCCTGCTGCGTGACGGCAATATCTTTACCCCGACGGGTTCTACGGTTATTGGACGTGGCGATAAGGTCCATCTGGTGGGAATGCCCGATGCCATTGCTTCGATGGAAAAGATTATCGGTAAAAGGCTCGAGACGCCCATTACCAAGTTCGCCTCCGATTCGGCGAAGCCCATCCAGGTAAAGACGGTTCTCGTGACGAACAAGAAGATTCTCGGCCATACAATCGGTTCGTTGGCCCTGGCAGAACGCTACGGCGTGAACGTGAGCCGCGTAACCCGCGGGGAATTCAAGTTCACGGGGCGCCTCGATTTGCGTATCAAGTTTGCGGACAAGTTAATGATTGTCGGCCCTGCGGAAGGAATTGAGGCTGCCGCGAAGGAACTGGGCAACTCGCTGACGGCCATTGACCATCCCGAAATTCTCCCCGCATTCTTGGGCATATTCCTCGGCGTTGTTGTCGGGAGCATCCCGTTTGCCATACCGGGGATGCCTACTCCGCTCAAGCTCGGCTTGGCCGGTGGTCCGCTCATTGTCGCAATCCTCCTGAGCCGCAAACGCAAGATTGGCCCGCTCAACTTCTTCATGGCGAACAGCGCGAACCTGATGCTCCGCGAATTCGGCCTCACGCTTTTCCTCAGTTGCGTGGGCCTGAATGCCGGAATCAAGTTCTTCGATGTGCTATTGAATGGTGACGGGCTCTACTATATGGGGCTGGCTTCCCTCATCACCTTCCTCCCGCTTGCCATCATGGCGTGCGTCGGCCATTTCGCGTTCAAGGTGAACTACCTTTCGCTCTGTGGCGTGCTCGCCGGTGCCATGACGGACCCGCCGGCACTGGCCTTTGCGAACAGCCAGGCGGACAGCGATGCGGTGAATGTGGGCTACGCTTCGGTCTACCCGCTAACCATGTTGCTCAGGATTCTGAGTGGCCAGGTGCTAGCAATACTGCTTTTGTCGCTCTGATAAGCCTCATTTTGCCCGATTTCCAGAAATCGGGCAATTCTTTTCCCGGGATAATTGTGTATTTTTCTTGAAAAGACGGATGCACCCGAAAGGTGCTGTTTTTGAGGTATATCTATGCGAAAGTTGGTCATAGTGACTTATGTGCTGCGCGGACTCGGTTTTGTGCTGGTTCTGCTGAGCCTGTTCGGCCACAGCCTGATTTTGAACGTATTCCCCGGACTGGAGGGGACTTCCATCAATCCTATTTTCTATTCGGGCATCGCCGTCTACCTCGTAGGCGCGGTCATCTACTTCTTTGTCAACAAGAAAGAGAAGGCGGAACGCCGTCGCCGTGAAATCGAGGAAGCCGAAGAGCGTGCATTCGGGGGCAAGAAGGCGCCGGAAGACGCCCGCGAAGATTAAGGTGACGTATGAGTGACTTTATGATACAGATTGAGCATTTGCACAAGACGTACCGCAGCGGCTTTTTGATGAAGCCGAAGCTTGCGCTCAAGGACGTGAGCTTTAGCGTGGAACCGGGGCAGGTGTACGGCTTTATCGGCCCGAACGGTGCGGGCAAGTCTACCACCATCAAGGTGTTGACGGGACTTTTGAATTTTGATTCGGGCAAGGTGCTCGTGAACGGTATTAGCCCGCGCGACGTGAAGAGCCGCCGCTTTATCGGCTACTCCCCGGAACAGCCCTATTTTTATGACTACCTCACGGGGCGTGAGCTGTTGCGCTTTTACGGCAAGCTCGTCGGGCTCGACGGAACCGAACTGGAAAGCCGTATTGGCTGGGCGCTTGAACTCTTGCATGCGAACAAGGACTGGATTGACCGCCGCCTGCGTTCGTATTCCAAGGGCATGATGCAGCGCGTGGGAATCGCCCAGGCGATTCTAGGCAAGCCGAAACTGTTGATTCTCGACGAACCGATGAGCGGGCTCGACCCGATGGGCCGCCGCGACGTGCGCGAAGCCATTCAGCAGCTGAACCGCGACGGCGTGACGATTTTCTATTCGAGTCACTTGCTCAGCGACGTGGAAAGCATTAGCCACAAGGTCGCGATGATCGTGGACGGCAAGATTGTGCGCGAGGGGACGGTTGACGAGATTACGGAATCGTGTGGCGTGGAATACCACGTGCGTACCCGCAAGGCGATTCTCGGAAGCGACCTGCCGCAGGGCGTTTCGCTGACGGGACATCCCGAAGAATTCGTCTGCGAAGACGACAGTGCCCGTGACCGCTTGCTGCGTTTTTGCCTGGACAATGGAATTGCGGTCGAGAAGATGGACCACAAGCGTCCGAGTCTCGAAGACATTTTGACGGAGGAGATTGCTCGTGCAGACGCTTAAACATATTGCCATTATTGCGCACAATACCTTCCGTGAATCCATCCGCGACAAGATTCTCTACAATATCGTGTTCCTCGCGATTGCGCTCACGCTGTTCAGCATCGTGCTCGGCGAATGGTCGGTGTTCGACCGCGCCTACGTGATTAAGTCCACTACGCTTTCGGTGATGAGCCTTTCGGGCCTTTTGATTTCGATATTCGTGGGCATCAGCCTGGTGCAAAAGGAAATTCAGCGGCGTACGGTGTTGACCCTGCTTTCTAAGCCCATAAGCCGCGTCACGTTTATCGTGGGCAAGTATTTTGGGCTTTTGGCGGTAATCGCGGTACACCTTGCAATCTTGACATGCATCTTCTACGCGATGCTGTTGGCCTTCCATGCCGACCCGACGGCGAACCTGCTCCTCGCGATTTACCTCATCTTCTGCGAGATGGCGGTGGTGATTGCCGTGGCGCTCTTGTTCAGCAGTTTTAGCAGCACCGTGCTTTCGGCGCTCTTTACGCTGGGCGTGTACTTTGCGGGCCACCTGAGCAACCAGCTTTTGGAACAGGTGCGCTTTGCGAGCCGCATGGGCGAGATGGGCGCTGCGTCTACCGCGGTGTTCGAGAAGGCCGCAGTCGTGATTCATGCCGTTTTCCCGGGACTCTACCGCTATAACGTGACGAACTACGTGGTTCACGGATTGGCGCTCCCGGATATGTACCTGTTCTGGAATACAGTTTATGCCATCGGCTACGTGGGTTTGTTCCTCGGGATTGCTAGCTGGTGGTTCAGCCGGAGGGATTTCCTATGAGAAACCAGTATATGGCGAAGGTTCTCGTTCACAACAAGATGGTGAGCGAGGATCAGGTGAACGCCTATTGGGGCGAGATAACGGATTCTCAAGATATTGGCCAGGTGCTTGTAAAGGCGGGCCTATTGCAGCAGGGCGTGTACGAGAAGGTGCTTGCCTTCGTGAAGAATCTTGAAGAGAAGAACGCTGCCGCGGCAAGGGCGCCGGAACCGGCAGCACAGCCTGCCGCGCAGGAAGCGCCCAAGGCGAACCGCTCGACAACTTCTATCCCGGCCATCAAGCCGGTCGGTATCCCGACTCCCGCTTCGCCAGCCCCGGTAAAGACGGAGCCCAAGGACGAGGAACCGACGCTCCAGATCGAGGGCAACAACATTTTTGGCGAGGCGACTTCGTCGAACATGGATGTGGAAAAGGTCTCTGGCCTCGAGACGACGAGCATTTCGAGCATCGGCATCAAGACGGATGAACCGGAAGACGAGTCGGCGGAAGAAGGCGAACTGCCGAGCCGCTTTGCGCTTGCGACAGGCGAGGGCAAGGCCGTGGAAGCGCCCGAGGTGCTCACGACGAAAATGAACCTGAGGAAGATTATCGCGTACGCCCGCAAGTTCGGCACTACCGACATCTACCTCTTCGCAAACCGCCAGATTATCATGCGCCAGTCGGGCAACCTGTTCGCCGTGACGGAAGACGCCCTGGATACCACCCGCCTCACGGACTTGCTTGGCGAGGCTTCCGAAGGATTTGCGGATGCCTACAAGGTTTCGGTGGGCAAGAATTTCAGCAAGACGATGGGCCTTGCCGGCGTAGGCCGCGCCCGCATCACGGTAACGTGGGACGATGTGGTCCCGAATATTTCCATCCGCGTTATCCCGACGGAATCGACGACGCTCGAGAACCTTTACCTGCCTGCGTTCTGCGGACGCTTTGCCGATTTGCAGAGCGGGCTTGTGCTTATTGCGGGCCCTGCTTCTAGCGGGCGCTCGACAACCATGACGACCTTTGCCGAGACGGTCGCTGCGAACCGTCAGTGCTACATACAGACGGTGGAACGTCCTATCGAACGCCTGTTGCAGAATCCGAATGGCGCCATTGTGCAGAAAGAAGTCGGTCTCCATGTGCGTACGGGTGTCGCCGGCATTGAGCTTGCTATCCGTGACGGTGCCGACGTGATATGCTTTGACCATCTGACGTCGATGGACGAACTGAACCTCTTGTTGCAGGCGGCAAACGCGGGTGCGCTCGTTTTTGCCGTTACGGGAGGCAACAACATCCATGCACTGCTTTCGCGCCTGCTCGCGTCTGTGCCCGAGGTCGGGCGCCCTGCTTTCGCTTGCGCATTGGCGGACCAGCTCAAGGGCATTATCGTGCAGCACCTTGTTCCCGTGGTGCAGAACCAGGGTCTCGTGCTCGCCTGCGAGGCGATGCGTATTTCGTCGACGGTCGCGAACATGATTCGCAAGTGCGATTTGTCGCAGGTGGCTGCCGCAATCAGCAGCCAGAAGGATCAGGGCGTCACGCTGGATGATTCCCTGCAGAAGTGCTTGGAATCCGGCTATATCGAAGGTACCGAAGCCTGGAAGAGGGCTTACGACAGCCGCCGTTTTGCGGCTTACAGGCCTGCGGGTAAGGAGGCATAAGATGGCTACAGAAATCGAATCTCTCCTGGATTATGTGATGAATATCGGCGGGACCGAACTCATCGTGACCGAAGGTGCGCCTTCGGCGGTGCGCTTGGCGGGCAAGGTGTGTTCCATCCCGGATGCTCCGGCGGTCGAGAGCGGTGCCCTCCGCGAATTCCTGGGTTCCATTGAAGGCGAATCCGGTGCAATCATTGGCGGCCCCTGGGCGAACTCCAGGTGGCGTGTGCGTTATTTCCGTTCGGCGCTCGGCAATTCTGCCGTGTTCCGCCCGCTTATGGACGAGTGCCCGAATTTCGCTGACCTCGGCGCTCCGCAGACTCTCAACAACCTGCTCGGTTTGAGCTCCGGCCTTGTCGTGTTTGCAGGGCCTGCCTGTGCGGGCAAGACGACTACGGCGACATCGTACGTGAGTGCATTATGCGAATCGCGCATGCTCCGTGCATGCCTTCTCGATTCGGCGGGCGAGTATCCCGTGCGCACGGGCGATTGCCTGGTGCTTGCGAATACGAACGGTTCTGCCTCCGACAAGATGGCGCAGGCGCTGCGTTGCGGTTGCGACTTGTTCTGGATGGGCGATTTTGACGGTGAGAA
>CADBLC010000096.1 GCA_902795385.1 Fibrobacter succinogenes
CCACACCTACAACGAACAGCAGTGGGCATGGTTCAAGGCGGGTTCCGCCCTCAACCTCATCCGCGCGAACAACAAGTAATCGCACGAAAACATTTTTTTCAGGGAACGGAATGTACTATTCCGTTCTTTTTTATTTATATTCATTGTTAATTTGTAGGGGGACTCATGAAATCAGTCTATTTCCATCTGCTCGTGGCCTTGGCCATCTTCGCGGGGTGTTCTGAGTCCTCCGACGAATCCCTGGTCGTCGTGGACGAAATCTCCGAGGGAGCCTCATCCATAAGCCTGTCATCCTCCCCCGTTTCAAGTTCTACTCCAGTTTCAAGTTCCGTTACATCTTCAAGTTCTGCGACAGATTCCATCTCCAGTTCCAAGACAAGTTCCTGTTCAAGCGACGTTTCAAGTTCATCGAAACAGGAGCCGGCTTCCAGCTCTTCTAGCGAACCCTCTCCAGAAGATCTCAGCAGCAGCGTCAAGAATTCATCTTCCAGCAGCAAGCCCTATTACGCCAAAGTCGATATCGACTCTGTTTTTAGGCACATCGAAGCAACAGACTCCCGCCCGCGACGTTTCAGGATGCTCTACCCGGTAGAAGACGAAAAACTCGACACGGGATTTTTCAACGTTAGCGACTGTGAATTTTCTTTAGACGGGATGTTCAAATGCGCCCAGAGAGGTTGCGTTGCATATGTCGGCGGCACCTACGCCTCAGGAAGTACCGATAAACTTTTGCTCATTGACGTCAATCTTGGCGACAGCGCCTTGACGTCATTCATCCCCTACGCAGACTTTCCCGCGTTCAACGAAAACAGGGCCAGGAATTTCCTCTCGACTTTCCGCAAAGAAAGTTGCACGACCCTCTACCATTACGAAGGGAACTATCAACTTGAAGCCGAGGGACTTCCCGAAGGGATTATTCTCTATGCCGACGACATTATACCCGACTTTGCGGGCTGGGACAAGGAAGAATACTCCCTGATTGTCAAGGCCGACAAACTGGATTCCATAGAAGATCTCGCTTTTCGCATAAACGACAATAGCCTACGCTTAAAACCAGAAGACGGAATCTACAACGAACGCGACTACATTTTCCAAGCCTTCTACCAAAAGGATTCTTGCCAGTTCTCGGCATCCCTAAACGATTACGGTTGCGGGATACTTTCTCATACATTCTACAAGCAACCTACAGCCGGATACTGCCACGGTTGGGAATTGCCCGACCTTGCCAAGTATTATTCCTATCGTCTGCTCAACATTTCAAACACCTATCCGAGAGGCCCGTTCGAATGGACTCTCAAATACAAGGACCAGTACGGACGTGGCGGCTCGGTAAAAATCAAGAGCGAGTTCAAGTAGTTTTTTCTAAATTTGGCGGCGGAAAAAGGACCCGATATGGACAAGAACCGCTGGCAAGACATCTACAACAGCCTAAGCCCCGAGATGAAGGAAGAAGTCATCCGCAGGGCCAAGGCGAAAATTCGCGAAAAGATCAGGCACTGGCTCTCGCAACCGGTTCTCGTCGTTGCGGCCTTGGTTCTCGGGGCCATCGTCGGCGCACTGACCGCATTTTTCGGGCAGGTATTGCAACGCGTCGGCGATATCCGTGACGCAAATCCGCTATACTGGATTCCGGCACTCGCATTGGGCGGCATCGCCATCGTCCTCACCTACCGCAAGTTCGGCAAGGGTTCGGAACGCGGCATGGGAATCGTCTTCGACGTCGCGCATGGCAAAGAAAGCGAAATTCCGCTCCGCTTGATTCCGCTCATCATGGTAACGACGTGGGTCACGCACCTCTTCGGCGGAAGTTCCGGCCGCGAAGGCGTCGCGATGCAGATTGGCGCTACCCTCGGACATAACATCAGCTCGAAAATCCATGTGGAAAACGCTCCCCGCATCTTGCTCGTGTCGGGTATGGCGGCAGGTTTCGCGGGACTCTTCCAGACCCCGATGGCGGCCATCGCGCTTTCCATCGAGATTTTGCTGGCTGGCCACCTCGAAATGGCAGCACTCCTCCCCGCGACCGTCGCCGCAGTTACAGCATACAAGGTCTCCGAGATGCTCGGAATTGCCCGATTCACGCTGGACCTGAACAGTTTCTCGCCAGACTGGAACCTCGCCGGGCTCTTTTACGGCAATGCAGGCCTAGACATTTACTTTATCCTGAGGCTTGCCGTTCTCGGCATCATCTTCGGGATTGTCGGTGGCCTATTCGCCTGGCTGCTCCCGCTTTCCAAGAAATTCTTCGCCGAAAAATTCCCGAACCCCGTGAAGCGCGTCGCCGTCATGGGCGTTGCCTTGAGCGCACTCTTGCTCCTCTGCTGGCAGGGCCGCTATTCCGGCCTCGGCACGAACCTCACCGACATGATTTTCGCGGGCTCCGCGCAAGACGCCGCCAGCTCCATCTACGCCTGGGACTGGATTCTGAAGATGCTGTTCACCATCGTCACGCTCTCCGTCGGTTTCCAGGGCGGCGAAGTCACCCCGCTGTTCACCATCGGAGCCACCTTCGGCGCAGTTATCGCGACCGCCGTGGGCGTCCCCTTCCCGCTTGCCGCAGCGCTCGGCTACGCAGCCGTCTTTGGCGGTGCGACGAACACGCTGTTCGCCCCTATCCTTGTGGGCGCCGAGATGTTCGGTTTCGATACGTTACCCGCATTCTTTATCGTGTGTACGTTCGCCTACGTGTGCAACGGCGGCAAATCCATCTACGCACAAAAGAAAATCCGGTTAAGGTAGGCCAAGGCGGGTTGCCAAGTCGCGCAGATTGTCTTAGTTTTAAGACATGCAAAACAATCGTGAAAACTGGGGCTCCAAAATAGGAGTCATCCTGGCTGTTGCCGGTTCGGCAGTCGGCCTCGGCAATTTCCTGCGTTTCCCTGTCCAGGCGGCAACAAATGGCGGTGGCGCATTCATCATCCCCTACCTCATCGCATTCGTATTCCTCGGGATTCCCCTCGCATGGATCGAATGGACGCTCGGTCGCTACGCCGGCTACCACAACTACGGTACCTCCCCGAGCACCTACCACATCATTTTCCACAAGAAGAAGCCCTGGGCAAAGTACCTCGGCTCGCTCGGGCTTTTGCCGCCCATCTTCATCATCTTCTACTATGGATTCATCCAGTCGTGGATTCTCGCGTTCGCATTCTACTCGGCGACAGGCTCGCTCATGGAAATCGTCGCGCAGGGCCCCGAAAAGATGACGGAGTTCTTCGGCAACTACATCATGCTCAAGACATGCGTCGGCGGCATCCCCGTGGCAATCATCTTCTTCCTGATTACGTTCGCCGCGAACATGGTCGTGCTCTCGTTCGGCGTGCGCAAGGGTATCGAACGCGCGAACAAGATTTGCATGCCCATCCTGCTTATCCTGGGCCTCGTGCTGGTGGCACGCGTGCTCACGCTCCCGGGCATCGGCAAGGGACTCGCGTTCATGTGGAACCCGGACCTTTCCGAACTTGCAAGCCCCAAGGTTTGGATGGCGGCGGCAGGCCAGGTATTCTTCACCATGAGCCTCGGCATGGCCATCATCTTCTGCTACGCAAGCTACCTCAAGCCCAAGGAAGACCTCGTGCTTTCTTCGCTTACGGCTAGCGCCACGAACGGCTTTGCCGAAGTGATTATCGGCGGTACGGTCGTCATCCCGATGGCAGTACTCATCGCTGGCGCGAACATCGAGGAATGCGCGAAGCTCGGCACCTTCGGACTCGGATTCCAGACGATGCCTTACGTGTTCGGCACGCTCCCGTTCGGCGGATTCCTGCAGACGGTCTGGTTCGCCATGCTGTTCTTCGCGGGCATCACGAGCGCGATTTCCATCATCCAGCCGCTCATCAGCTTCTGCGAAGACGACCTCAAGTTCACGCGCAAAAAATCCGTCACCACGGTCAGCACCATCACGTTCATCGGTAGCCTCACCGCCATCTTCGGCCTTGCCGCGGGCACGGTCGACGAACTCGACTTCTGGGGCGGCACGTACCTCATCGTGTTCGTGGGCATGATCCAGGCAATTCTCTTCAGCATCGTACTCGGGCGCCGCAAGGCAAAGGACGCCCAGGCCTGCGGAGACCTCCCTGCCGAAGTGGAAATCGAACCGGGCGAAAACGAAGCCTTCGCGACCATGAACGACGGCGCCCTCGTCAAGCTTCCGCGCTTCCTGCGCCCCATCATCCTGTACGTGTGCCCGATCTACCTGATCGTGCTTCTCGTCTCGTTCACCGCGACGGACGGTCTCCCGTTCATCACGCTCAGCAACGTGGACCCGGCCGCGACCGTCACCTTCCTCGGGCATACCTTCCCGCAGGTAGGCTTCACCTGGGCCTTCCGCGGATTCCTGCTGTTGCTATTCATCCTCCTGAACGTCGCCATCGCCTACGCCTGGCGCAAGGGCGGCCCCGCCGAGAAGGGACGCAGCAAGGAAATCAAGAAAGTGGCCGTCGGCAATTCCGACGAAACCGACAATGCGGCCGACGCCGTAAAGGAGAACTAGCATGGACGCAGAATTCACCACCAGCGGACTCATTTTCATGATTGCGTCGTGGACCGCAATCACGGCTCTTTGCGCCTTCTGCTTTACGAAGGTGCTCAAGAAGAAGTAAGTATATTTAATGACGAAGAGGAAAGACTAATCATGGATATCAAGAAGAAAGTCGAAGAACTTGCACTCACGCTTCCCGAATGCCCCGTACCGCTCGCGGCATACGTCCCAGCAACGCGTTTTGGCAACACCATCGTCGTCTCGGGGCAGCTCCCGAGCGTCAAGGGCGACTTTTCCGCCTACACGGGAACCGTCCCGACCGAACTCCCCATCGAAAAGGCCGTAGAGGCCGCACGTATCTGCCTCTTGAACAACATCGCCGCCGCCATGACGCAATTGCAGCACGGCGAAACGCTCAGGCTCGTGCAGATGCAGGGGTTCGTCCAGTCCGCGCCCGATTTCCATGAACAACCCGCCGTACTGAACGGCGCCAGCGAACTCGCGGTACAGATTCTCGGTGAAGCAGGCAAGCACGCCCGCACCGCCGTGGGCGTTTCCGCGCTCCCCAAGAACGCGGCCGTCGAAATCAGCTGCACGTTCGAGGCCATCCCCGAACAGGTTCAGTTTACCGGAAGGATGAACTGGATCGAAGGCTAGAGTGACTTGAGCCACTCGCGCATTTCGTAGACATCTACATTCGCCTGCAAGGACTTGCGGGCGATTTTTGCACCCGGAGCGGTCGCCATCTTTTCGGGCTTGAGGGTCATCCCCACGCGGCCAAGGTCCAGGCGGTCGGCGTCGTAGCACGTGTCGATGGTCGCATCTTCTGCACGATGTTCTTTAGTATGGAAAAAGCAGGCGTGGTAGAGCTTGTCGAATTGCTCCTGCGTAATGTCGAGGAGGCCTTCTTCAAAACACTTCTTGGCAAAGGCCGCACCGCGCTCGCCATGTTCGCCGTCGTAGCCGTCGTCTTCGCGTTTGCTGTCGTGAAAAAGCGCGAACAGGCGCACCACCGTGATGTCCGCCCCTGTCGAAGGCGCAAGCATGAGCCCGTTGAATTCCACCTGGCGCCAATGATCGAGCCCGTGGTGGTCCGAATCGAACACCCGGTTCCCGTAGACAAAATCTTGTAAGGCGGCGAAGTCAATCATGAGCAAACCTATTTCCCGTAATTCTCCTTCAGGTCCATCAGGCATTGCAGCGCCTGCATCGGGGTCATCTCTTCGGGCTTGATGCGGCGAATCTCGTCCTTCAGCAATTGCGTATTCTCGTCGGGAGGCGCGAACAGGTCCATCTGCGGCTTTTCTACAATCTTCTTGTGGGCAGCCTTGTCGCTCGGGTCAATCTTCTCCTTTTCGAGGCGCAGCAGAATCTTGCGGGCGCGGCGAAGCACGTTGTTCGGGAGGCCAGCCATCTCGGCCACATGAATACCGTAGCTCGAGTCGCAGGCACCGGCGAGGATCTTGTGCAAGAACACGAGCTTGTCGCCCTTCTCCTGCACTGCCACCTGGAAGTTCCCGGCATGTTCAAGGCTTTCGACAAGTCCCGTCAATTCATGGTAGTGCGTCGCAAACAGGGTGATTGCCGCACGGGCCGGTTCGTCATGAAGCGTTTCCACGATGGCCCACGCAATCGAGAGCCCGTCAAAGGTGCTCGTACCGCGTCCAATCTCGTCGAGCAGCACCAGGCTGTGCGGCGTCGCATTGCGCAAGATGTTCGCGGTCTCTATCATCTCGACCATGAAGGTACTGAGCCCGCGGCTCAGGCGGTCGCTCGCGCCCACGCGCGTGAATATGCGGTCCACCACGCCAATACGGGCCGATTCCGCCGGCACAAAGCAGCCAATCTGCGCCATCAGCACAATGAGCCCCGTCTGGCGCAGGTAAGTTGACTTACCGGCCATGTTCGGGCCCGTGATGAGCATCAGGCGGGTCGCGTCGGGAGAAAGCGAAACATCGTTCGGGACAAAATCCAAATCCGAATTCACCGCGACGATTACGGGATGGAACCCGCCGCGGATATCGATACCGGTGCCCTCGAAAACTTCGGGGCGCACGTAATTGTACTTGCGGGCGGCACGCGCAAAGCTGTAGAAG
>CADBLC010000097.1 GCA_902795385.1 Fibrobacter succinogenes
GGCATTTGCATCGGCTGCCAGATTATTCTCGAAGAAAGCGAGGAAGACGGCGGCGTCAAGACCTTGGGGCTTTTGCCCGGCAAGGCAGTTCGCTTCAAGGACGAACCCGGACTCAAGATTCCGCACATGGGATGGAACCAGGTGAACTTCACCCGCGAGCACCCGATAATGAAGGGCATCCGCAGCGGCTGCGATTTCTATTACGTGCATTCTTACTACCCGCAGGTGCCCGCGGAATATGCGTTCGCCGAGACGACCTACGGCACGCAGACGTTCCAGGGGATTGTCGGGCGCGGGAACCTTGTCGCTACCCAGTTCCATCAGGAAAAGAGCGGCGACGTGGGTCTTGCCATGCTCAAGAATTTCTGCGACTGGAAAGTCTAGAGAAGTAGACCGTAAACAGGGGCGCTTAGGGGCGTTCCTTTTTTTTGTGCTTAGTGTGTATCATGAAAATACAAATCTTGAGAAAATCATAAAAATTATTGAAAATATGATAAAAAACAAGTGATTTGTATCATCAACTATTGATTTTTTGAAAAAAGGAGTATATATTCATAACCATGAAGCCTGTAACGGAATATCAGGACTACCGCCGCTATATGCAGGACTACTACGACGAACGTAAGCGCGTCTCGGCGTTTTCGTGGCGTGAGTTTGCGCGGGCGGCGGGCTTCTCATCGCCCACCTACCTGAAGCTGGTGTGCGACGGCAAGTCGCGTCTTTCTACGGCGGGTGCCGAGAATGTAGGGAACGCGATGAACCTGGCGGGTTTCGAGTTGGATTATTTCAAGAGCATGGTGGTGTACTGCCATGCCGAAACGGACAGTGAAAAGAAGAAGGCCTTCGAGTTGATGCTGGAACTAGCCCGCAACAACAAGGTGAAGGTTGTCGACGGCGAGGCCTTCAAGTATTTTGAATCCTGGTTGCATCCGGTAGTGAGAGAGTTGGCGCCGGTCATGCCAGGGGCGACTCCGGGTGAAATCGCTAAGCGATGCTGCCACAGGGTTTCGGGGGGAGACATCCGCGAGTCGCTAGACTTTATGGTCAAGGCGGGCCTCCTTAAGAAAAGGGGAGACGCCTACGAACAGGCGGATGCGCACCTGAAGGGCTCTTCGGAAGTGATGCCGGTGGCGCTCCGTTCCATGCACCGCGAAATGGCCGCCTTTGCGCAGGAGGCGATAGAGAGATTCGCCCCGTCGGAAAGGAACTTTACCGGGCTTACGATGGGTGTGTCTGGCGAGGCCTACGGCAAGATTCTGGCCGAACTGGAATCGTGCCGCAAGAGGATTGTCCAGATTGCCTTGGCCAGCCGCAAGGTGGAACGGGTATACCGCCTGAATTTACAATTGTTCCCGTTGACATGGGGGGAGGATGAGGTCCATGAACAAGAGAATTCTTGACATATTTGTTTGTGCTTTTTTGATGGTGCTTGCCGCGTGTAGTGACGATGGCAAATTGGCCGGTGTCACCGAAGAGGACAACTCCATTGCGCAGGATGAAAGCAGCTCCTCGCTTGGGCTGTCTTCGAGTACGCCAGTAATGACCGTGTCCTCTTCGAGCATGTCCGTCTTGTCTTCGTCGAGTAGCACTATTGTGGTGACTCCCAAGTTCGATTTGTGGAATGGCGCAGACGGTGAATACAAGATAAACACAGACAATGAAATGACTGGATACTGGTACAGCTTTGGCGACGATGCGGAAGGGGGCCAGTCGAGCGTCACTTATCCGGTGCCGCTTGGAAACGATTATAGTAGCGATTTTCTTGACCCTGTCATAGACGCTTGCGGGGGCCTGTGTGGAACGGTAGAACTCCTGAGTGATGTTTCGACTCCCTGGGCGGCCGTCGGTTTTACGCTTGCGGAAGAAGACTCTACGGCGGACATTTCTTCGTGGGGTGGAATTTGTGTCACCTATGCGTCCGAGTTCCCGATAAACGTCTATCTTGCTGTGGAAGTGGGCGGCGCAGACACAATTAATGAATATGCATCTCCCCTTATGGCCTATCCGGCGATTACACTCCCGAAAACCGTGACAAATGCTCCGACACTTTTAAATATACGTGATCCTAATATTGTCATTACGCGCTGTGCGAAATGGAGCGACTTTAGAATTTCCGACTGGGCGGAATATAACAAGGAAAAATTGAGCAGGGTCTATTCTGGCGAAGAAGCGGCGAAAGAGATAAAGGCAGTCGACTTTGTATTTTTGGGCAGTTCCGGTGGCAAGGGTGAATTCAATATTGTAGGTATCAGTACTTACGACGAGAATCTTCCGCAGTGGCGTGATGGCGGAGTGAATGAACAGGACGTCGGCTCGATTGCTGATGATAGCGATTCATTGACTTGCTTGTGGAAGGGTTTGAATGGATCTGGAATTGTAAATACGGGTTATAACGACCGGGATGAATTTGTCGGGATGCTGTATGATTTCGATGCATCTCCCGAGGGTGCATATTCAAGAATTGAATTTCCGGCTTATCCAAATCCGGAATACGAGCCTTATATGTATGAGCCTGTTATCATGGAATGCAATGGCTTTTGCGGAACGATGGAATTTACTTTGGAAAAAGCGGATTATGCCGCATCTGCTGTAGCGTTCAATATTGCTGAAGATACATTGACTTCTTGTGAAGGTAACACTTGCTATGGAACGCCTAAATTTGCCGATATCAAGGACTGGGGAGGCCTTTGCATCACTTATTATTCCGAAAAGGATGCTTACTTAAATGTTGTTGTAAAAGATGTCCCGTACGAAAATTCTCCGAAAGCCTCTCTCCCTGCATCGGGAGGGCTTATCGAAAAGTGTGTTGCCTGGGATGATTTTCAACCGAGTGTCCCGAATCTGGGAACGGCTGTGAGTACGGTGCAGTTTATTGTAAAGAGTTCAGAAAACGGCGGCAGAAACCAGTTTAATGTAGCGGGTATCGGCAAATATTCTGCTAAAGGGGCTTGCTCTATTCCCAAAACCGTTTATTAAATTTATAAATGAAGGAGGTTGGGTGTTATGTTTAGGAAAATCTTGAGGCTTGTCACAAGCGTGGCGATGCTTTGTCTAGTCGCTTGTTTCGATGACAATCCGTCGGACGCTTCCGTCGTTTCGCCGGAGTCTAGCGGGACTTCGGTGGTGTCTGGCGAAAGCAGTTCGTCTGTTGAAACCATTCCTGGAAGCAGTGCTGGTGGAAGTGCTGTAAATTCCTCAAGTAGCGTGAAAACGCCGAAGAATACGGCTGCCTGCTTGTGGAATGCTAGCAAAGGCGAAAATTTAGTGAATACGGGGCTTGATCCTGATTCTACACGTGCTGCTGGGCTTTGGTATGTTTTTGGCGATGATCCTGATGGCGGTCTTACTGAGAGTTATAACCCGTATAATGTGTGCGACTATGATGATGGTTCCGAGTATAATTGTGTGAAAGCGGTTATAGAATATTGTGGTTGTTATTGCGCTGAATTTATTTTTAGAAAAGGAACCTCTGCTGAAATTTTTGGGGGAATGGGATTCAATGTTGCGGGCATTGAGGAGCCCAAAGTCTCGTACGTCCTAAGGGATGGTGACATCAGCGATTGGGGTGGCATCTGTGTGACGTACGCTGCGGATGGGGATGTGCTCTTGAGGCTTTATACAGACGACGATACCTTTTATCAGACTGAATTTGGTAAATCAACTGAATTTGTAGAAAAATGCGTTACATGGGATGCTTTGAATGCAGCCGAGGCTTCGAAACATGCGTCTAGCATTTATTTCGTTATGCCGGGCGCCGATAGTACAAAGGGACACCTTTCTATTGCCGCTGTCGGTAAATACGATGCGAATGGAGCATGCGAGGTCGATGGCTATGCCTATGTTTTGCCAAAGAAGAGTTATAACGAAGGGATTATCGCATTGCGCAGTTCTAGTTCCAAACAAAGCAGTTCTGAACAAAGTTCTTCTAGCGGTATCGCCGGGCCTTGCACAACTCCTGAGAGCGTCAGTGATTTATGGTATGGTCCGTCTGATATTTATGGCTATGTCAATACAGGGCTCGATAATGGGTCCGAAACATCCGGATATTGGTTCAGTTTCGGCGAAGAGGAAGCTGATACGTACGTCTCGTGGCCTGTAATGCAATATGAATATGAGACTAGTCTTGACCCGCTTATAGAAGAATGCGGGGGTGTTTGTGGAACATTCAAGTATAGAGATGAGGGCGCAACAGGTATCGGTTTTAATGTTGCCGGGGAAGCTTTGTCTGGAAATAATGGAGTCCCGGACATTGCCGACGTTTCTGCCTGGGGAGGTTTGTGCGTAACCTATGCCTCGGAAACGGACATGGATGTGGTAATGTCTAACGATACGGCATTTACCTATATCAAGAAAATGGCGTTAATGCCCAAGATCTCGCTACCCAAGAGCGTCGAAGTCAAGACGGTGTGCTCGAAGTGGAGCGATTTTGTCTCCGCTGTGGAAACGCCTAGCGATCCGACTCGTGTCGCGTCGATTTTGTTTGTAGCCTACGGAGAAGCGGATGCGGCGAACAGGTTCAAAGTGATTGGTGTCGGCAAGTACACCGATGCCAAGAACGTCTGCAAGCAGGGCGCCGATCCGTTTGTGTCAAGGCAGCTTTGGCCCAACTTCTAGGGCAGTTCGCCGCCAATCAATTCCATCTGTTTTTTGAATATGTCTTTACACGCGTTCTCGCCCAAGTCGAGGAGCGTGTTTAGCATATTGCGGTCAAAGCTTGCGTGTTCGCCGGTACCTTGCACTTCGATGAAGTTCTTGGCATCTTGCATAACGACGTTCATGTCCACGTCGGCGGCGGAGTCTTCCACGTAGCAGAGGTCGCAGAGCGGCTTGCCATCGACGACGCCTACCGAGATGGCGGTGATGCCGTGCTTCAGGATTTGCTGCGTGATGCCGAGGCGTTCCTTGATTTTCTTGAGTGCGAGGGCAAGGGCCACGAAACCGCCGATGATGCTTGCCGTTCGCGTGCCACCGTCGGCTTCGATCACGTCGCAGTCGACCACGATGGCATTCTCGCCGAGGGCTGCAAGGTCGGCTGCGCCGCGAAGCGAGCGGCCCACCAGGCGCTGGATTTCTTGCGTGCGGCCGCTCGCGCCCTTGCGCTCGCGTTCCACGCGCTTGCCCGTGCTCTGCGGGAGCAGGCTGTATTCGGCGGTAATCCATCCGGTACCGCGGCCGGCGAGCCAGTCGGGGACTTTCGGCAAAAGGGTCGCGTTGCAGATGACACGGGTACGTCCCATCTCGATGAGCACGGAACCGTCGGCACTGGAAATGAAGCCGGTGGTCATCTTGAGGTTGCGGTATTCGTCAAACTTTCTGTCAGTGCGTTCGTAAGCCATAATTGCTCCAATTATCAATCATCCATCATCAATTATCAATTAATAACTCAGCTTTTCCGTCGTGCCTTCGCGGAAGCTCCCGAGACGGTACACGAAGTCGCAGTAACTTTGCAGTTCTTCGAGCGCCTCGATGACGGCCGGATTTTTCGGGCTCCCTTCGAAGGAGAGGTGGAAGATGTATTCCCACGGACGGTCGGGGTGCGGGCGGCTCTCGATGCGGGTGAGGTTCAGGTCGCGCTTCGCGAAGCATCCGAGGGCAGCATGCAGTGCGCCGGACTTGCCTGAATCGCTCAGCATGAAGAGGAGCGTCGTCTTGATTGTGCCTTCTTCGGGGAGCGGGTTCGCCGTCTTCTGGATGGCGTAAAACCGGGTGAAGTTCACCCCCGGCAAGTTCTCTATGCCTTCGGCCAGAATATCCAGGCCGTAGAACTTGCCGGCGTAGGCGCTCGCGATTGCGCCTACGGTTTTATCGCCACGCTTGGCGATTTCTTCGGCGCTGCCTGCGGTATCGTAGAACGCGGTGCTCTTGATTTGCGGATTGCGCCCGAAAAAGCGGCTGCACTGCGCAAGGCCCTGCGGGTGGCTCAGCACTTCCTTGATGTCGGCGAGTTTTGTCCCGGGGAGTGCACAGAGCGAATGCGAAATCTGCAACTTGACTTCGCCCACGATGGGGTGGCGCCACTTGTACAGCAAATCGTAGTTGTCGTAGATGGAACCCGCGGTGGAGTTCTCTATAGGAATGGCTCCGCCGTCCACGGCGCCGGTCTCGATGCCCTGGAAAATCTGTTCGAACGTGTCCATCGGGACTACTTCGATATCGTTTCCGAATAGGTGGTAGGCGGCGCTTTCGCTATAGGCCCCGCGACGGCCCTGAAATGCGATTTTCTTCATAGTGTGAAAGATAGTAAACAGAGTGTATTATCAATCATCAATTATCAATCATCATTTATCAATTACTTAAACCTTCGTCCGCCCTGGTACTTGTGGCTCCAGTACTTGTCGTTCATCGGCGAAATCATCACGCCCTTGCTGGTACTCGCGTGGATGAACCGGTCGCCGTTCAGGTAGATGCCAACGTGGTCGACCTTCCAGAAACTCCCGAAGAACACGAGGTCGCCTTCCTTGAGGCTGCCGCGGCTCACCTTGGAACCGCGGGAGTCCTTGAACATGCCGGAGGAACTGTGGTCGAGCGCGATGTTGTAGTAGCCCTTGTACACTTGCATCACAAAGCCGGACGATGGTGCCGCGGGATTCCGGCTTGGGGGCGACTCGTGCGGCCTCCTTGCGGGTGGCGGCGTTGCGGGCCTTGACGGCGGAGTTCTCGTATTTGCCGGAGTCCGGCGCCGTGGCGGTTTGCGCTTGTTCCGCGGTGGCGTCGCTTGCTGGCGCGGCTTGTTCCTGGGAAGCGGCCGTTTCGCTTGCGGGGACGGGCTTGTATCCACCAATCCTGCGGTCGTATCCGGTGCGCACGGGCATGGTACAGCTGCACAGGTATATGCAACTGGCGGCGAGCGCTACTCCGGCGACAAACTTCGAAAGCGAAATCATCGGTATGAAATGTAATTAAAATGGATTGTAGTTATATTTGGCGGGTATGGAAAAAGTGAAAATCCTGTTCGTGTGTCACGG
>CADBLC010000098.1 GCA_902795385.1 Fibrobacter succinogenes
AAGGAACAAGCCGAAAACGTCCTGGAAACCCTCGGCATATCCGTTTCCAGCGCCATCAACATGTTCTATAAACAGATTATTCTGCAACAGGGTATTCCCTTTGACGTGAAAATACCCAAGGCTCCCGAAAACTCCGCCAAATGGTCTAAAGAGCGCCTCGATGCGGAACTCGAGAAGGGCTACAATGACATGCTGAAAGGTCGCACCCGCCCAGCCGCGATGGTCCTTTCCGATGTCAAGAAAAAATACAAGGTATGAATTTCGAAGTCCATTTTTCTTCCGTTGCGCAGGCAGACATCGATCAAATGTAACACAATTAGCGGGCTCAATTTATGATTATTTCCATTAGAATATGAGAGTCTTTTATGAAGCAAAATATGATTTTAACGATTCGTTTAATTTGGAAATTTTTTTTGGTACAATCGCTTTGTTAAGCTTGTATTTGATATTCTTTGACGAGGGCTTTTGGGAACATATAAAAAATGATTTTATTATTTCATTGCTTCGAGATCTTGGCTACAAGTATAGTTTTGAACAAATGCAAGCAGAATCTTGGTTCTCTTATATTAGTTGGTATCCATATGTGGCTGTAATTTTTATTTTAGTTCTTTTTTTTGTTTTTCAATTTTTTTGCTTTTCTTTTACGAAAAAGGGGTTTCATAGAGGTTTAAAATTTGGACATCGGATAGTCTGTTCTCAAAAGCATTTTTTTGAGCCTTGGTGCTATGAAAAAATTCAAATCGATGGTGTGATACCTTTTTATCGCATGTATGTTTATAAAAAAAATCCTTTGGGACTACCATTTTTTGTGTATGCAAACTTTTTGAATCTTATAATATTTATAGACGAAAACGTTTCATGCGATAAAATGAACCCAGACGCAAGAGATAACTTTAGACGACTTGCAGACAAATACCGCAAGTTAAAAAAGAATCATAAAATATTATATTGGATATTAAATAACGTTTGATTTTTGAAAATGCCCTGCGTTTCTTTACAGAAAAAATCCCCAAAATTTCAGGAATCGGTAAACACGTTATCCGATTTTCCAGAAGCATTTGCCTTATGTCAAGATGAACCCTGGATTTTACGTGAAGTTCGATCAATGTCAGTGGACAATTACCGACTGTTTTACCATGTCGACCATGACAAGCGAATCGTCGTTATATTGCGTGTCTTTTATTGCAGACAGGAAACAAAATAGCCATCAACACTATCTATATTTCAAACACCGGAGAATACAAAAAAAATCGACCCACTGGTCTAGACTACGCTTCACGTGATTGACGCAAAATATATTGGCGATTATGGGGCATTACATGGTCGAACGGCGTCGATTTCGCCCCCGAATTCATCAAAGGATTGGTGAATTCACCCTTCCAAAGTTAACGAATCGTCCACAGCAGGTAAAGCGTTGAGCATCCTTCACAATCGTTCACGGCGAGGTTCTTGAGCGAAAGCTTGTACCCCTTTGCCGGTGCAAATTTCTTGCAGAACTGCTTGTAGCTTTTGGCTTGCATGTTCGTAGCCGCCTTAACCTCGACTGGAACGACTTTCCCGTCATTTTCAAAGAGGAAATCAAGTTCTGCGCTGTTCCCCGAGCGCCAGAAATACGGGCTCTTTTGCATGCAGAGCAGTTCGTTCAGAACATAGTTTTCTGTGACGGCACCCTTATTTGTATTGGGCGCATCGTCCATCAAGATATCCTTGTAGCCAAGCGAAAGCCTGCGACCCAGCAGACCGATGTCCGAAAGGTACACCTTGAAATTCGTCGCATCCGAATTTGAAGACAAGGGAACTTCCGCATTCTGCACAAGCTCAACCAAATGGATAAGCCCGGCGTTCTTGAGCCATTGTAACGCGGCCTCCAGTTCATGCGCCCTCTTGCCATTCTTTACATGCGAAAACATGAACTTGTTGTTTTCCTTGGCAAGTTGCTTGGGCACGGAATCCCATATCATACGGATTTTTTCAATTTCATTTACGGGAGCATGCTTCGAGAAATCGTCCGCATAGTCCGCAAGGATTTCATCCTGGATTTCTCCCACGGTTTCAAAATTCCTGGAGCTTGCGTATTCTTGCACCGCTTCGGGCATGCCACCTACAACAAGATATTCCTTCAGCAGGCGTTCCATGGGTTTTGCATAGACTTCGGGAATTGTCCGATCAGTGGGCCATTCAGCAAAGAGTTCGATGTATCTTTCTTCACCGCAGGCGGTCAAAAATTCCCTGAAGTTCATCGGGAACATCTGCATGCGGTTGACTTTCCCGACAGGGAAAGAAATGTTTTCGCGACGGAGAGCAACGCCGAGCAAGGAGCCCGCGCATGCCACATGGAGTTCCCGCTTGTTCTCGCAGAAATATTTCAAGGAAGTGATTGCCCGCGGAGCTTCCTGGATTTCATCAAAAATCAAGAGCGTTTTGCCTGCCTCAATTTTACTTTGCGTAAGCAGCTCAAGTTCCCTGAGAATCCTCTCTACATCAAAGTCATAATCGAAAATGGCGGCAAACTTGTCACTAGACTCAAAATTGATGTAGCATACGTTATCGAAGTATTTTGCTCCGAATTCCTTTAATGTATGGGTCTTGCCGCATTGGCGAACTCCCGTCAGAAGCAGGGGCTTCCGGCGCTTGCTATTTTTCCAGGCAACCAAATCCTTTAAAAATTCGCGTTTCATGCCTTTAATATACAAAAGTCATAGGACATTTGCAACAAGAATTACATTTTTCATAGGACTTTTTATAAAAACCCTACATTTTCGGCACGAATTGCTTTATTTTTGATTTAGGCGTCTATACTCCTGTGCTGCCAAACCCGCCGCGGTCGGCGCCGTCAAGCGGGCCTTCCTCGAAGGTGAGCGTGGGCTGCTGCTCCATGATGCGGAACTGAGCGATGCGGCTCCCCTTCTCGATGGTCACGTCACGGGTGGCGTACACTGGCATTTTCCACCAGTCGTTCGCGCCGCAGTAGCTCGAATCTACCACGCCCACGGAATTCGCCTGCAGAATGCCGAAGTTCTTGAACGTGGAACTGCGCGGGGCGATATGCGCCTCGTAGCCCTCGGGCAACTTCATTGCAACGCCCAAATGAATCAGGCGGAACTCCCCCGCCTTGAGCGTCACGGTCTCTGCCGCGGCCAAGTCAATCCAGTCGGACTTGCCGCCCACATACGTGAGGCGCGTGATAGAATCGTCAAGATATTGAATTTTAATCGTCTTCGAGGTCATACGCTAAATATAAGATTATTTGGCGTATTCCCAAGGCTTTTTCAGCAAAGAACTACCGCGGGCCGCTATTATCGCGAATCCTTCCGGCAAGGAGCGCATCCGCGTCGTCCAGTGTGTACCTATAGTCCGGTTTTGAAATTTGCGAATCATTCGCAAATTCTCCATCACCTTCAACAACCAGGTTCGCAGACATTTTCACAAAGCCGACCGTCGTATCTATCGGTGCGCCATCTTCGTCGAACAAGCCATACAGCGAAACCAGCGTGGATACGTCGAATACGTTCGACTCTACATAGCACCTGGCGGAATCCGTACACTCGAAGCCCGCCGCCTTCACATCCTTGAAGAAGTTGTTGTAGACGTGAAGTTCCCCGCCATGGACACGGATACCGAAGTTCGAAAGTCCGACAAAGTAGTTATGGTGTACGGTCAGCTGCTGGCCAGATTCCCTCAACATGTCGGCGGGCAGGCCAAACAGCACACCCGACTGCGCGTTCTCGAAGCGAGACCAGGAGACCGTCACGTTGTGCGAACCACGCTTAACGTCGAGTTCCACCAGCGGGTATTCCTCGAAGGTGCAGTGGTCCACCCACACATGGTGCGTACGGTTGTGGATGGAGAGAGCCCTGCGCGAACTCGTATCGAGCACCGTAATCGCGGGAGCCGTGAATGTCAGGTTCTCGAAGACAAGGTTGCTCGACATGTCGGTCAGCACGCCCATGCCAGCGATACGGATATCACGGCCGCGGCCATCAATCGTCTTGTCGTTCTTGAGGCGGAGCGGTGACTGAAGGTTGTACGTGCCGCTCTTCTCGAAAAGTACCCAGGTAGGCCCTTCCCTATAGGCGCAGTCGCGCAGAGAGCCCGGCGCAACTACCGCCGTAGTCGTCGCGTTGCCCGCGGAATCCACCTCGGTGGTATCCTCGACAATGCGGTAGTCCTCCGTAGTCGTCACAATGCAGATTTCGCCTTCGGCACTCGTGATATTGCCAAGGCTGTCGGTAACGCCCGCAGCTCCGAGCGTCCCGACCGCATATCCCTCGATTTCCGCAAGCAGCGTTTCGTGAGCACTCCAATCCATCCCAGGATACTCGCTGGATGCGGATTTCTCCGGCTTGACAACATTGATACTCGAATCAGAACAGTCTACGTACAGGGTATCGCCGGCAACGGCCTCGACGGTCGCCGAACGGGACTCCTGCGGGTCGCCGAACTGCACGTCGAAATTCCCTGCCGGGAGCGAATCGATGACGAAATGCCCCGTACTGTCGGGCAGCACATAGCGGTCCAGGCCCGCGATGCGGACCACGGGAGCGGAATCCCCGAGCAGCACGAAGCCCTCGATGGAAGAGAGCGCACCCAACTTGACGGTATCGACCCTGGAACCGGAATCCTTGCCGCCAAAAGCAAACTGGCGCACGGCACCCGTCGCCGCAGTCCCGTCAACATGGCGGGCCTCCAGCGTATAGCCACCCGGTTCCACCGCAATCTCGACGAAACCGTTCCCGTCGGATTCCTTCCACTGCGCCAAAGCGGAACCGTCACTCAGATAATTCTCCGGAAGCACGCGCACGCGCGCATACGGCGCCACGCTCCCGTCCGAACGCTGCACATGGAATGCTAGTGTCGACTCGGCTTCCGTACCGCCGGCAACCTTGTTGCCCTCGCTGCTGGAGCAGGCCGCAAGGAACGGGACAGCGAGCAGCGATGCCGCTAGCGCCGCCGGCCACAAAATCCATACACCCTTATTCATCATCCACACCCTCCGATCTTTCGGTATCGGCATCCGCAATTTCTTGCCCGCGAATACGGCGCTTGCGCCCGCGGCGCTGCGGCGGCGGGTACGGGTCCGAAAGCGGGAACAGCTGCATCCCCAGCTGGAACACGCGATTCGGCTTTTCGCACTGCGAGACCTTCGCAAGGATTTCCCTGCGGAACCTGCGCACCATCTCCACAAGCTCGCCGTATGTCGTCTCGTCGCAGGCGAACGCGAGCGTCGAGAGGTTGCGTTCATCCCTGCCGAAACGGTCCATGGCATCTTGCGCCACGTTCAGGTTCTGCTGGATGTACGCATTCACCGCCGTGCTATACGATTCCGAGCCGCTCGAAATAAGCCCCTGCGTCTGCTCGTAGAACCCCGTCTCGGGATTCTTCTTGATCATCGAGAGGCGTTCCAAGAGCGCAATCGACGAACGCACCTGGGAAGCCGTAATGGGCGGGCGCACCATGAGCCCGAGCGCCGCATCGTCGCCCACGTACGGGTAGAACGTCACGAGCTCGCGGATAACCGCATGATACCAGTGGTCAAAATACTCGAACTGGTCCTTGGCCACGTTCTCGACCTTGCATTCCTTCGTAGCCACGAGCTTTTCCAAAAAGCGCCTGCTTTCGGAATGGTTTTTCGCCTGGTTGAAGGCCACCATATCGGCAAAATAGGCTTTCTCGCGGGCATCGCTACAAAATATATCGGCAAAGACGGAAACCAGGCGCGCGGTCAGGTTACGCTTGCCCTGCAAAATCTTGTTGAACATCGACGCGTCGAAACCGGCCCGCTCGGCAATATAGCGGTGGCTGAAGCGCCAGTCTCCCGCATGGCGTTCCTCGTAGGCGTCGCGCAAGAATTCGCGATAATTCAAATACTTAAACAGATCAGTCATTTCGTAATGAATATAGAAAAAATGTCCACGTTTTGAGCAATAAAAAGTCTACAATCCCAAAAGTGTGAGCGGGCTCAAGCGCCCTGGCCACAACAATAAAATCAATGTTCGAAGTAGCGACCCTTCGGGAGTTTCGAGTGCGATTTTGCACCGGGAACGGTGCGCCCGAGGGCATTGTACGTCTTATTCGCAGTCGGCTGCACGGTAACGGAACGCACCGGCACAATGCGCGTCGTGGCCGTATCGCCCTTTACCTTTGCCGGCTTGCATCCAGTGCGGTACACGCCCTTGATGTCGAACGCAATCATATCCACGTTCGGGCCGCCGTCATTTGTCGTGGAAGCGAGTTTCACCTTGAAATCGAGCGCATCCACCCAGACATCGTCGATATAGACGGTATCCCACTTGTCCCAGCCACCCGTAGGCGGGAAGGCAACATCATAAGTACCATAGTCCACAGTTATCTTCATGTCGCGATTGGCCGTACCGTCAAAGGCGTAGCGCACCATCATGCGCGCGTTGGAGGCCGACTGGTCGGAGGTTACGTTGTACGTAGCCGTGCTGTAGGCGCTGTTTTCGAGATTGAAGAATCCCTGGCCCGTAAAGCCTTCGTGGTTCGCGTCGGTCGTGCCGTCGCCCACTTCGGGTTTCGACATGTCAATCGGGGAACGCCATAATGTATCGGCCAAGCCCGTAAAACAAAGCGAAGTATCGACGGAAGCGGAAGACTGCGGGCCATCAGAACTCGAAGATGTCGGGTTATTACCGCTGGAGCCCTCTTCGCCGTGCGATGTCGGTTGACAGGCCGCACCGCCCTTGAACATGGCCGTATAGGTGATATTGCGGGCCGGAGTCTTGAAACCGTAATAAATCTGCTTGGTCGAAAGTTCCTTACAATCGTCGTCCACCCACTTCTCGAAGGACTGGCCGTTCGGAGTCACGCGGAGCGTCATGGGCGAACCCGCGGGGAATTGCTGCGTCTGAGTAATGAGGCCGTTGTAATTTGAGAGGTTCGTCTGCACCTTGATAGTGTAACGCGGCTTGATGGCCGAAACGAGCGTCGTAAGCGCGGCCTTCGCCTCGGCGGAAAGGTTCGTATTGTTCTTGAGGTTATCCTCGAGTTCTTCGCAAATCATCTGTGCATGGCCCATGGAGCCCATTTCCTGGAAGTGCGTCGTACCGTCGTTCACACCGTCCGGGTAATTCGGGTATTCGCCCTTCTCCAACTTTTTGTACAGGTAACGCGTCACGTAATCCGGCATATTCTTGTACGTGGTGTTGTACGTATTGTACGACTTCATGTTCAAGTCGACAAAGGGAATCTTGCTGTTCGTCGCAATCTTTTGCATCATGCCACGGGCATCGTAGTTGTTGCTTCCTGTCGAAAACACGTTGCGGCTGCCGTTCAGGTTCATAGGAGAAACCAGGATGACATTCACACCCTTTTTCTTACCCTCATCGACAAACTTCTGGATGTAGCCAGAAAATTGCGAAGGTTCCACATAGCGTTCAGGTTTGCTGTAGTCGCGGTCATTGTGCCCGAACTGCACAAACAGATAATCGCCCTTCTGCGCCGCTTTCATGATTCCATCCAGGCGGCCCTCCTCGATAAAAGTGCGGGAACTGCGCCCACCGAGGGCAGCATTGTTGACCTTCACGCGGGCTCCGTCAAAGAAATAGCCAATAACCTGGCCCCAGCCCGTTTGCGGGTAGGCACTGTCCTTGTACGTTTGCACCGTGGAATCGCCCGCCACGTGAATCGTAAAGCTCGTAGAATCGCTCACGGCAACGCCCGCAAACACAGAAGCTATAAGAAGATATTTAACGACTCGTTTCATAACAATCCCTAGATTCCGGCTCGGGGGCCGGAATGACGTCATGGCGGACCTAATCCGCCATCTAAATTCTATTTCACCTTCATATATGTAGCGACAAACTTGGAATTACCATCACGGACAATCACGCGGTAGACAATCACGCGGTAGAGGCCATTCGTGCGCACCATCTTCGACAAGTCCACCTCGCCTGCCGCCATCGTCTTGCGAACCACCAGGCGACCGCGCATGTCGAACACGCTCACGTCGGCATCATGCGAAAGCGTAAGCATTCCGCCACGCAGTTTTGTACCTGCCGCAGCAACAGACGTGGGCAAAGCAATCGTCTCGATGGTATCGGCGCAGCCTTCGCTTACGCGGCACACTCCATCGATGCTGAAACCGAAGGCATCGATATTCGGCGCACCGTCCGAAGTCAGCGAGATAAACTTGAGTTCAGCCTCGCCAAGCGGGGCATCCATCACCACATAGGCGGTATCCCAGTTTTCCCAGCCACCCGTAGGCGGGGCGTTCACAATGTAATCGTGATCGAGGTAAGCATTAAACGTGCGGTTTGAATTTCCGCCGTTCGCATAGCGCACCGCAAGCGTCACGTTGCCCGCACCCGGGAACTTCATCTTGTAACTTGCGAAGGAATTCATCTCGTTCGCCACGTTGAAGAAACCGAGTCCCGTATGCGCCCAGTTGGTATCCGATGTTCCGATTCCCGTATCGGGCTTGTAGGCGTCAAAGAATTTCTTGATGTTCTTGTCCACCGGCACCGTCGTCTCTTCGCTTCCATCCGGCGAGGTGTACGGGACGAACGTCACGTCGTCCAGGCTCTTGGGAGTCGTTATCGGGAAGGCCTTGAGGGCGGCACCGTCACCCGTGTATTTCTGGGCCGTACCACCTTCATAGACGGCCGTATACTGCGTCGAGGCTTTCCCCATCGTGAACGTATAGATGTACGGAGACTTCACTTCGGAACGGCTCGATGCGCCGACCTTGTTGCCGTTGCCATCGTACCAGCCCAGGAATTTTTTGCCACTCTTCGGAATCGTCTTGAGCATGACGGTCATGCCCTGCGGATAGTAGGCATTTATCGATGTCGCTTCGGCGGCTCCCTCGGGGCTTACCTTGACATCCACCTGGTACATGGGAGCCATGTATTCGCCCAATCTTTTCACGGTCGTATCCGAATGGGCGCGCATCTGCTCGGTAATGATTCGCCCGAAGGCGTTCGCACCGTTCATCTGCAGGTGAACCTGGTCGGCCTGGTCGCTCTTGATATTAGAATACTCTTCACTGGTCGCATAGTAGTAAAGGAATTGCTGCGCATAACGC
>CADBLC010000099.1 GCA_902795385.1 Fibrobacter succinogenes
CTCCGACAGAATGTATGCACGCGGTTTCAGGCGCTCTTTCACTCCCCTCTCGGGGTGCTTTTCACCTTTCCCTCACGGTACTGTGCACTATCGGTCATCCGCTCGTATTTAGCCTTGGAGGGTGGTCCCCCCGTCTTCGGACAGGATTTCACGTGTCCCGTCCTACTCTTCGCCGCATGCTCCGTTCCAGTTCGCTACAGGCCTGTCACCTGCTGTGGGGGGGCTTTCCATCCCGCTTCGCTCACCGTCCAGGATGCAATACGCGGCTGGGCTGGTCCCCGTTCGCTCACCACTACTGAGGGAATCTCGGTTGATTTCTTTTCCTCCGGGTACTTAGATGTTTCAGTTCCCCGGGTTGGCCTCCACTGGACTATGTATTCGTCCAGGGGATACGCTTGCGCGTGGGTTTCCCCATTCGGATCCCGCGTAGTCAATGTCCCTTTGCGACTCGTACGCGACTTTCGGGGCTTGGCCCGTCCTTCTTCGCCGGCGGATGCCTAGGCATCCCCCGCGTGCATTCCTTCGCTCAATTCCTGTTTCCAGCGATTCAGCTCTGTTCTGCCGCATGAGCAGCTCGAATCCACCTTGTGGTGCTTCAAGTCACTCTATGCTTGATTGCTTTCTTTCTCGTTTCTTCGCCGTAATTTCAATATGCCGCAACCGTCTCGCGGTTGCCTGCGCCCGGGGGCGCCTACTGGAGCTAAGGAGACTCGAACTCCTAACATCCAGCTTGCAAAGCTGGCGCTCTACCAGTTGAGCTATAACCCCTCGGCTATGGGCCTGAATGGACTTGAACCATTGACCCCCGCCTTATCAGAGCGGTGCTCTAACCAGCTGAGCTACAGACCCGGGCTCGTAAAAGAATCGGAGATGTACTTACGTGACGGACTTGGAAAACAGGTATGGAACATATGTTCCAGATTTACTCCTTAAAGGAGGTAATCCAGCCGCACCTTCCGGTACGGCTACCTTGTTACGACTTAGCCCCAGTCAAAGGTCTTGCTTTAGACGCCAGAGGCGGCTTCGAGCACTCCCTTCTCCCATGGCTTGACGGGCGGTGTGTACAAGGCCCGGGAACGTATTCACCGTGGTGTGCTGACCCACGATTACTAGCGATTCCAGCTTCACGGAGTCGAGTTGCAGACTCCGATCCGAACTGAGGCCGGCTTTGAGGATTGGCTCCGCCTCGCGGCGTTGCGACCCATTGTACCGACCATTGTAGCACGTGTGTAGCCCAGGATGTAAGGGCCATGAGGACTTGACGTCATCCACACCTTCCTCCGGGTTGTCCCCGGCAGTCTCTCCAGAGGGCCCCCTTGCGGGTGGCAACTGGAAACGTGGGTTGCGCTCGTTGCGGGACTTAACCCAACATCTCACGACACGAGCTGACGACAGCCATGCAGCACCTGTGCGGAACGTTGCATTGCTGCAAAACGGCGATCTCTCGCCGCGGCGTTCCCATGTCAAACCCTGGTAAGGTTCTGCGCGTTGCTTCGAATTAAACCACATGCTCCACCGCTTGTGCGGGCCCCCGTCAATTCCTTTGAGTTTCATACTTGCGTACGTACTCCCCAGGCGGCATACTTAACGCGTTTGCTTCGGTACCCGGGGCGAACCCCGGACACCCAGTATGCATCGTTTACGGTGCGGACTACCAGGGTATCTAATCCTGTTTGCTACCCGCACTTTCGAGCCTCAGCGTCGATAAAGTCCCCAGCAGGCTGCCTTCGCCATCGGTGTTCTTCCTGATCTCTACGCATTCCACCGCTACACCAGGAATTCCGCCTGCCCCTGAACTATCCAAGAAACGCAGTCCGAACTGCAGGTCCGGGGTTGGGCCCCGGTATTGTACAGTCCGCTTGCGCTTCCGCCTACGCTCCCTTTACGCCCAGTGATTCCGAACAACGCTTGCACCCCTCGTATTACCGCGGCTGCTGGCACGAAGTTTGCCGGTGCTTCCTCTCGAGGTACATTCAGTCGCTCCGAAAAGCGAGTTTATTCCCTCACGACAGTGGTTTACACACCGAAATGCTTCTTCCCACACGTGGCGTTGCTGCATCAGGGTTTCCCCCATTGTGCAATATTCCCTACTGCTGCCTCCCGTAGGAGTCTGGGCCGTATCTCAGTCCCAATGTGGCCGATCACCCTCTCAGGCCGGCTACCGATCGTCGCCTTGGTGGGCCGTTGCCCCGCCAACTAGCTAATCGGACGCAAGCTCATCCCATACCGATAAATCTCTTGTATAAGACACGCCACCAGCGTTCGTTCTGAGCCAGGATCAAACTCTTCATTGATTTTTTATAGTCTGTCCTGTTTTCCGTAAAAAGACTTCCAAGAAATTTTCTTGGGCCGTCACTAAGCACATCTCCGATTCCTTCAAGCTGCCCGGCGGCCTCTCTGGGCCTCCGTCCCCGTCCGTTCGGGCGTTGTCGCCGTCCCGTTCGAGGGTGAGGCCAATTATAGAATTTTCAGCGCAAATGTCAAGGGCTTTTTTGCGAAAAAAACAGATTTTTTTCTTATTTTCGCAAAAAACGGGAAAAACACGGGTCATTCCCAGCCAAAAACACAATCAGTTCACAAATTATTCACACGACTTGAAATCGTTTCCAGCGGATTGCCTTCCATATCGACCGGAATGCAGTCCATTTGGCCACGGAACCAGGTCAATTGACGCTTCGCGTAGTTGCGAGTCTTCTTTTTGACTTCGTCAAGGACGTTTTTTATCTCAGCGGAGCCTTGCGCTCCGAGAAGTTCGCGATAACCGAGGCTTTGCCAAGCTGGAGCA
The DNA here is from genome assembly GCA_902795385.1 of Fibrobacter succinogenes. Classification (GTDB taxonomy): domain Bacteria; phylum Fibrobacterota; class Fibrobacteria; order Fibrobacterales; family Fibrobacteraceae; genus Fibrobacter; species Fibrobacter succinogenes_P. The sequence continues at coordinate 2,786 of CADBLC010000099.1, forward strand.
GACAACGGGATGGTTGCAGACAAACTAACTACTTCGTCAATCCATCCATCCTTTATCATCTGATCTATGCGAGAATCAATTCGTTTGTACAAAATATCGCGGTCGCGCTGGAGCCAGAATACAGGAACCTTCCCTATTCCGCCTTCGCGTTCTTTCTGCCACTCCGACAACTTGCGTCCAGTCACCCTGTACACTTCCAGAATACGGATTAGCCGTTGTACATTATTCGCTTCGACACCGCAAGCAAGTTCCGGGTCAGCTTCCATTGCCATTTTGTACAAACTATCTGCACCTTCGGCTTGAGCAATCTTTTCCAGTTCTTCACGGGCGCTTTCGGGGACGGCCGGAATCTGCGGAAGCCCGAGCATCAGCGTTTGTATATACAAACCTGTCCCGCCCACCAGAATGTAGTTGCGTTCCGGATTGTCGTGCAGTATACGCTTTACGTCGCGACAGAACTCACCCACCGAATACTTGCGTTCCGGCTCCAGGAAATTGACAAGATGGTGTTGTACCCTAGCCATGTCACTCGCCGACGGTTGCGCCGTGCCTATGGCGAACCCGCGATATACCTGCCGAGAATCGACGCCGATGATTTCGGCCCCGTAACGTTCGGCAAGCCGCATGGACAGTTCCGATTTTCCGATTCCGGTCGCTCCGGCAAGGGCAAAGAGGATAGGCATGCCTGCAATATAATTATATTTGGACGGGATGAACAAAGTCAAGCACATACTTGCCATCTTTATCGTTCTGGCAATTCTAGCCGCGGCAGCGTACTTCTTGCCCAAGACGGAATTCGGTTCGCGCATGCTGAACATCGGGGATTCCGCCGCCGAAGCCGTTTCCGACTCTGCGGCCGCACAAGACACGACTCCCTTCGTTGAGAAATTCAAGGACAATATCCAGGTTCTCCAGTCATCGTATTCCAAGCGCAAAAAACGCGACGTATGGACTCTCGGTAAAGGCCGTACCATCGTCTACTACCTGCTGCAGGCGCAGCGGTTCCTCCAAGCGAACGGCGGTAGCGTATTGCGCATGGAAGAACTCCACGACGACCCGACAGTATTCCAGAGCGCGACACTCGACGCCATAGACCCCAAGGGCGACACGCTCAAGTTGCTCCTGCAGGTCTCGGAAAACGTCTTCCGCGACAACGCCTCCATCCTTTCCATAGCCTTCCAAGTCACACGGATTACCCCGGAACTCATCGTCGCCCTGAACGGGCTAGACTTCCCCTACGACCTCATGGTTACCCCCTTCGGCATGGGCGACGGGTTCTTCCCCGACCTGGACCGCATCAAGAACAAGGAACTCGTCCTCTGGATTCTGATGGAATCGCAGAACCTTGACTCGAGGCACAAGAAGCTGCGCCCCATCCGCATCCACCATACGGAACAGCAAATCGAGAACATCATCACCGAGGCCAAGACGCTTGTCCCGAGCGCAACCGGCATCGCGACAAGATTCGCGGACCAGGCCGTGGAACACAAGCAGTTATTGCAGGCCACATTCCAGCCCGCCAAAGATCAGCACCTCTGGTTCCTAGACCTTTCCATGAACCAGAAATCGAGAGTCGACGAGACCTGCAAGGAATTCTCCATGCGCTGCAAGGCCCTCGCGCCGTACAACCCGTCGAACAGCACCCTGGACGACTACATCGGGAAACGTCTCCGCGCCGCCGCAAGGAGCGGCATGGCCGCCATGATTCTGCCCTTGAGCCTCGAAAGCATATCAAAAGTCAAGGCGATGAAGTCCAAGGCGGCCCACCAGGGCACATCCATCGTAAATTTATCTACCTTTATGAAGTACTAACAAGGAGAATGCAATGACCGTAAAGCTCGGAGTCAACGTCGACCACATCGCCACCATCCGTGAAGCACGCAAGATCAGGGAACCCGATCCGGTCACTGCAGCACTCATTGCCGAGCTGGCCGGCTGCAACGGCATCACCGCGCACCTCCGCGAAGACAAGCGCCACATCCAGGACCGCGACATCCGACTGCTGCGCGGAACGGTCACCACTAAGCTCAACTTGAAAATCGCCCCCACGAACGAAATGCTGCAGTTCGCGACGAACGTGCAGCCCGACATGGTCACCCTCGTCCCCGAGAACCGCCAGGAAATCACGACAGAAGAAGGCCTGAACGTCGCCGCCAAGATTGACGAACTCGCCAAGTTCGTCATGACCCTCAAGAGCAACGACATCGCCGTGAGCGTTTTCATTGAACCCGAAACCGAACAGGTGAAGGCCGCCAAGAAAATCGGAGCGGACTTTGTCGAATTCAATACGGGCAAGTACGCCTCCGCCTGCGACATGGGCAGCATCGCGGAAGTGGATCGCGAAATATCGGCAATCGCCGACATGGCCGTTCTGGCCCGCAAGTACGGGCTGCGCGCCTTTGCCGGTCACGGACTCAACTACAGGAACATCGGCGCCATCGCCGCCATCGAAGGAATCGAAGAAGTGAACGTCGGACACAGCATTGTCGGACGCGCCGTCTTTGTCGGCATGGAAAAGGCCGTGAAGGAAATGCTCGAACTGCTTAGGCAGTAAGGGCTAATAATCCTTATACTCTACGTTCTGTAGAACTAATCCCTGAGGCGGCGCCCACGTGCGTTCGCCTTTAAATTTTTTATCGAAAATAGACTGCACCGTGCCCAGCGGGTAACGGCCACGGCCGATATCAAAAAGCGTCCCTACCATGGCACGCACCTGGCGATGCAGAAAGCGGTTGCCCTTGATGTGGAACATGGCCGCCCAGTCGTTCAAGCGTTCCAACCTGAATTCAGACAAAGTACAGAGGGTCGACTTTCCGTCGTTGCGCGGAATACAAAAATCGATAAAGTCGTGTTCGCCCAGGAAAGACGCGGCTTCGCGCTCCATGGCATCGAGATCGAGAGAAAGCGAACCGCACTCCCAGCCGAACTCGCGCATCAAGGCAACCGGACGCGTATAGATGGTATACTGGTAGTATCGCAAGACGGCATCGTAGCGGGCGTTAAAATCGTCGGCGCAACGTTGCAGGTCGCGAATGCGAATCAGGCGCTTGGTAAGCCCGTTGATGGAGCGTTCCACCTTCGCCACGTCCAGTTCACCGTCGTAATCAAAGTGGACGCACTGGCCACGCGCATGGACGCCCGTATCCGTGCGGCCCGACCCCGTCACGCGGACGGGAGCGCGAAGCGCTATGCTAAAAGCTTCTTCGAGTGTCGACTGGACCGTGACAAACTTGGTCTTGCCCGCCTCGTTCTGTTCTTGCCAGCCGTAAAAGGCGCTACCGAGGTATTCGCAGCGGAAGCGGTACCGCATGGGCAATCCTAGTTTCCGGAATCCAGCGCTTCCCTGATGACAGCTTCCACCTGGTCTTGCGGAACGCCAAGCTGCGTCGCAATAGCCGATGCCGGGAAACCGCGGCGGGACATCTGGAGAATCTTGCTCTTGGCGGTAAACTCGCGGTCAAAGCGGCTCGTCTTGAGCGGGCTCGGCTTTTTCTGCAGGTTGGGATCGCCCGTAGTATTGTGGCTCTGCGCACGGATTTTCATAGTGCGGTCGCGGGTAACGCCACGGGGCGCGCGAAGCACGTCGGAAAGAGACTGCATCGCCGACGTAATCCTCTCCTTGGCCGTCGGCCTGAGCGTAGGCTTGCCGTCCAGGTCCTCGGAAAGAATCTTGTTCTCGGGAACACCGTTCTCGTCTTCGAAAGCAATCTTCTGTTCGTGGACAGGCTCACCGACAACTTCATCGATGATGGATTTCTTTTGCGGATGGGGACGGGGAGCAAGAATCGTCGGGTCGTTTTCAAAGCCGTTCTTGGGCTCCTTGAAACGCTGGTCCCTCTTGATAGCCTCAAGTTTTTGCGTAAGCACTTTCCTGCGGTGGACTAGCGCAAACAGCAAGATAACACAGACAATAACGAGAGCGACACCGACCGCGACCCAGATCTTGCTTTCACCTGAAAGTGCGGAAGGTTCCTGCTCCTCGGCAGAAGGTCCGGAACGCATCGCGTTCAACGTGTCCCACGACGCTTCAAGTTCTTTGCGTATGGTAAGTTGCAAATCAGGCTTGTCGGCAGATTCCCACAGGGCCATTTCGAGCGAGTCAATCTGTGCGCGGGTTTTCAAATAGGCATCGGCATCGAACGACGACTTGCTCTTGGATAAATCCATGAATAGGTACGCAATAACTCCTACAGTCAGAACAAGGAGTATAACAGGAGCGGCAAACTTTCTCATATGCAAAAATGTAGAAAAAACGCCACATGAGGACTTTTTCCCGGTTTCAAGGATCGATTTTTTGGAGTCTAAGAAAAATTTTTACACGCTTAAAACACGAAATTCAAGAAAAACGGCCTAAAAACACTAATTTTGCATTGAGAAAAACTCAACGCTTTAAAAAATTTTAACACAAAAAAGTGTCCTTTTCTCAAAAAATTTGTTATCTTATTGTACAAGAACTCTTTGTTCTCCTCCTAACCCCCAAAAAAATCCCCTAGCGCAAAAGCCAGGGGATTTTTCCATTTCAAGATTTACGGGCTATCGGCTCATCATTTCCGCTTCAGGAACACGATAGCGAAGAATACCGTGAAGATAAGCGAAGCAAGAAGGAACGCGAGGATTGACGTTGTCGCAAGTTCACCGATTGTGCGGAGTCCCCTATGTTCGACACCGAGCGCTCCGGCAAAACCGGCCGCAGTCGTCACGGAGCTCGCCATCACGAGGCGACCGACGTTATCCACGAGCGTACGCGGCGTGAACGACTTGTCTTGCGTCCAGCCTACCAACAAATGAATCGTGGAGTCGATGGCAAGTCCGAGCACTGCCGGAATCACCACCACGTTGTAGATGCCGATGTGCCCGAGGCCGATGAGCACGTTCATGAGGCCGAGCAGGCCCGCGCTCCACAGGAGACCAATCAACAGCGACGCTGCGGATATCACGACCAGCTTGGGTTTGCGCAGCGACAGTGCGAGGATGGCGATGATCACGAGGATCACGACGAACGCCATGCGCATGGAATCGTACTTGACCGCACGCACGACATCGGCCAGAATAAACTGGCTGCTGAACACCTTGAGCTTTTCGCCACCGAATTCCCAGTGGCCGAAGCGGTCTTGCCATTCCGCCGCTTCACGCGCATCGGAACTGTTGTAACGGCCATAGATGAAACCAATCTTTCCGACGCTGCCGTCCTTTTCGCGGAGCAGGTCCACGGCCCATTCCGGCAGGGAGTCCACGGTAAACGGGGAAACCTCTTCGGCAAGGTTGCGCAGCGTGGCGATGTTCACGCTGTCGTCGCCTGTCGCACGGTCAAACACGCGCGCTTCGGCAAGTTCCTTGATTTCGTCGATGACTTCCATACGGGCCTGCTGGTCCGCCTGCGACGGCAGGAACGTCTTGAGCGTAAGGAAGCTGCGCAGCGTGGAATCGTGTTCCGTATGCATGCGCACCATCAACGTATCGTATAAGGAATCGAGCAGCTCCGCACGCGTAGCCATCACGGCCGCAGGCGTAGAGCTCTTGCGGTTGCTCGCGAGTGCGTTACCCGTACTGATGGACTTCTTGACCTGTTCCACGTTCTCCTTGGGCGGACGGCGCAGGTTCTTGAAGTTGTACTCGAATTCAAGATTCGGGCAGAAGAAGGCCATCACCACCGAGAACACGAGGCCCACAACGGCGGCGCGCTTGAAGAATCCGACAATCTTCTCGTCGCTCCAGGCCTTGGGGAAGAACGAGTTGCGCGGACGCGGCGGAAGGCCGCCAGCGATGAAGATGAACACGGGCATCGCAAAGATGGCCGTGAGGAAGCTGAACAGAATGCCCACGGCAGAAATCACGCCGAATTCATAGAA
>CADBLC010000100.1 GCA_902795385.1 Fibrobacter succinogenes
TGGATTATTTGTCAATGCGAATTGCTCGCAAACACGGCTCAGGTCGCGTTTTTCTTTTTATTTTCAGATTGTTGTTTAGTATGGGGTGATCTATGAATTCACGCAAGCTTTGGTTTGCGGCATTTGCCGCATCCTTTTCCGTAGTTTCGGCTTCGGCAGCCACGCTCCCGACCGCGACTGAAATCTTCAACAAGATGGGCTTCGGCATCAACATCGGCAACACGATGGAGGTTCCGGGCAACCCGACAGCCTGGGGCAACAAGTTCCCGTCGGAGGCCTACATCGATTCGGTGAAGGCGGCTGGCTTCAGCACCATCCGCATCCCGTGCGCCTGGGATAGCCACGCGAAGGACGGCGTCATCAGTCGGAGCTGGATGGATTCCGTGCAGGTCGTGGTGGACCGCTGCATGCGCGCTGGCCTCATCACCATCCTCAACATCCACTGGGACGGCGGCTGGCTCGAAGAAAATCTCAAGGACGACAAGAAGTCCGAGGTGAACGCGAAGCAGAAGGCCTACTGGACGCAGATTGCCACGCATTTCAAGAACTACAACGAGCGGTTGCTTTTCGCGAGCGCGAACGAACCTGCGACAACCGACGACAATTACCGACACGAAACCGAGATCCTCGCGACGTACCACCAGACATTCGTGGACGCGGTGCGCGCGACGGGCGGCAACAACGCGAGCCGTACGCTCATTATCCAGGGGCCATCCACGAGTATCGACCGCTCGGTGGAAGTTTACCAGGTGAGCAAACTCCCGAAGGACAACATCGAGGGCCGCCTGATGTTCGAAGTGCATTACTACGATCCGTACACGTACACGCTCCTGAACGACGTCGTGGACTGGGGCGCACAGGTCTACCCGCAGTACTATTGGGGTACGGGCGACAACCTTGCGAGCGGCAGCGGGGTAGTGCACAACTGCGGTTACAACGCCTGGGCGGGCGCGATGGGGGACCCCTGCACCAAAAGCCAGATGGACGCCTCGCTCGGCAAGATGAAGGCGAACTACGTGGACAAGGGCGTGCCCGTGATTATCGGCGAGTTCGGCGCGAACGACCGCGTTGGCGTACTCTCCGGCAGCGACTATGACAGGCACCGCAAGGGCCGCCTTGCCTACTACGAATCGTTCATGAATTCTTGCAAGGCGAACAAGGTCGTGCCCATCGCCTGGGACACCGGCCACGAGGGCGAAAACAACATGACGATTATCCGTCGCCAGAGCGAGCCCGACGGTTCCGTGTTCGACAAGGACGTGCTCAACATCATGCGCAAGGCCTACGGGCTTGGCGACTACGTGAACAACGGCATCACGCACGTGGAAAATTTCGTGGACGGCGACACTCCATCATCGAGCTCCAGCGTCGCTTCGCCAGGGTCATCTAGCTCGGTACCCGTGTGCGACGCGATGATTCCCGAATGTGGCTGGACGGGCTTGCGCTCGGTGCCTTCTGCCACGGTAAAATTCTCCACAGGACTTGCCCGCGATGGAAGCATGCTCCGGGCATCTGCCAACATCCGCCTGTTCGACATGAACGGCAACCTGGTACGCAGCGCTGGCAAGAACATGAACCTGCAGGGACTGAACCGCGGGCTCTACGTGGCGAAAAGCGGCAGGGAAATCCTTAAAGTCGACATCAGGTAGGCGACACGAAAAAAAGCCCAAAAGGAGAACGGAGGTGTAGAACCTCCGTTTTTTGATTAAATTCCGAATATTTAGTTTACATAATCTACATTATCGGCAATAAATAGTACGGGGGATGAACCCCTTTATTCGTCGCTTTCTTATTGGCGTTCCACACGGTTCCGTTCCGGATACTCTTTCTTTTATATATTTAATTTCATGTTTTTCCGAAGCAAAGTTGGCCATATAACGCTCATTTTGGCCCTGACGGCCTCTTTTTTGGCGGGCTGTGCCACCATGCGCAAACTCGATGCCGCCAGCATCCTGAAGAAAACCCACATAGAATTCCAGGAGCTGGTTCTAGATTCCGTCGACATCAACCCGAACCTCTTCGAAAAAGCTAGCGATGCTATCAAGAGCAGCCTTCTCCCGAACCCGCAAGTAGTCACTATGGTCCAGAACCTGGCCAGGGGAATTATCGAATCCGAACTCGGCAAGGCGAACCTGAGCATCGTCCTCAAGGCGACCAGTTCCGACGAGGATACGCTCTGGATCCGCAGCTTCACGGCCAACATCGCGCTCGACAGCGTTATCGAACTGCCTTTATCCCTGAAGGATTCGAGCATCCTGGCACCGGGCGAAAACAGGTTCGTCGTCACGACGCAGTTCCCGCTGGACAAGCGCCTTTTCAAGCTGAATTCCATCACGAAATACCGCATCAAGGGAGTCCTCCAGGTTGCGCTCAAGGCCGACGGCGAGACCGTCCCGCTGGAATTTGATATCGAGCATCCTATAAGCCCCGAAGAAATCAAGGCGCTCGAAGACCGGGCCCGGGAAACCCTGTTGAGCGGAATTATAAATGACTGGGTAGGCGCAATCCTCCCCTCCAATTAAAATATTTAGAAGGTCCACATGTCTAAAAGAAACTTTGTTCCAAATGACCTTAACCCCGACGACAGCCGCGCCGTCTCCGCCCTCTACGGGCAGCTCCTGCAGCGCGACATCCCCGTCGATTCCGCGAAGCTCCGCCAGTGGATTCTGGACTGGAGCGAACTCGAATCCGTGCTCGGCGAAGTGAGTTGCCGCCGCTACGTGGCCATGACATGCAACACGGCCGACGAAAATGCCGCGAAGGCCTACACCGACTTTGTCGAGAACGTGCAGCCTATAATGAACGAGTACGACGACAAACTGAACAAGAAGCTCGTCGCCCACCCGGCTAAGGATGCGCTCAAGGGCGAGTTCGGCGAATGGTTCAAGGGCGTGCAGGTTTCGCTCGACCTGTTCTCCCCCGACAACATTCAGCTCGAAACCGAGGAGAACAAGGAAATTCAGGCCTACCAGAAGATTACCGGCGGCATGAGCGTGGAATTCGAGGGCAAGACCCAGACCATGCAGCAGCTGGCCGCCTACATGGAACGCACGGACCGCGATCTCCGCGAACGCGCCTGGCGTGCGATGTGGGAACGCCGCCTCCAAGACAAAGAGGCGCTAGACAAAGCCTTCGACAACCTCTTCGCCCTCCGCAAGCAGATTGCAAAGAACTCGCACTGCAAGGACTATATCGACTACATCTTCCTTGCCAAGCACCGTTTTGACTACTCCCCTGCCGACTGCGAGGCCTTCCACGAGAGCATCGAGAAGTTCGTCCTCCCCCTCCAGAAAGAAATCTACAAGAAGCGCGCGCAAAAGATGGGCCTCGACCGCCTGCGCCCGTGGGACCTGAACGTTGACCCGCTGAACCGCGCCCCGCTCAAGCCGTACCGCACGGGTGACGAGCTCATCGAGAAAGTGGACCAGATATTCGAGAGCATCCACCCGCAGGCAGGCAAGTGGGCCCGCGAGATGCAGGCGAAAAAGCTTATCGACCCGGATTCCAGGCTCGGCAAGGCTCCGGGCGGCTACCAGATCGGTTTCGACGAGAGCCGCCTCCCCTTCATCTTCATGAATTCGGCCGAGACGGACCGCGACATCTACACGCTCCTGCACGAATCCGGCCATTCGTTCCATCAGTTCGCGCTCGCTGGTCAGCCGATTTTCCCGTACCGCGACGTGCCTGCCGAATTCGCCGAAGTGGCGAGCATGAGCATGGAACTCATCGGCACATCGAACCTCAAGCCGTTCTATGGCGACGACAAGGAAGCGATTGCCCGCAGTATCGCAGGCGAACTCGAGGACGTCATCTGGCTGTTCCCGTGGGTCGCGAGCGTCGACAGCTTCCAGCACAGGCTCTACAGTTTCCCCGAGCACACGGCGAGCGACCGCAGCGATATATGGACCGAAATCATGGACCGCTACGATACCGGCGTGGACTACTCCGGGCTCGAGGCCGTGCGCCGCAACCTCTGGCAGAAGCAACTCCACATCTTCGAGTGCCCGTTCTACTACATCGAGTACGGCATCGCCCAGATTGGCGCGCTCCAGGTGTGGGCGAACTTCAAGAAAGACCCGAAAAAGGCCATTGACGACCTGTTCCGCGCCGAAAGTCTCGGAAGCAGCCGACCGCTGCCCGAACTTTTCGCCGCCGCAAACATCAAGTTCGACTTCACCCCCAAGACGCTCGAACCGCTCATGCAGGTCGTGTGGGACGAGCTAACTTAGACTAGAGAACGCCCCACCAAAGGTGGGGCTACAGACGAAAGACGAAAGATATGTCTTTTTTTGCATATTTTTGCAAAAATGGGCCAAAATCGGTTGACAACAAATAAAAATCAATCTATATTTGGCTCCACATCCTAAGGAGGGATGGCCGAGTGGTTGAAGGCGCACGCTTGGAAAGCGTGTTTACTTTACGGTAACGAGGGTTCGAATCCCTCTCCCTCTTCTAAATTTTTCGGAGGTACCCCGATGTCCGATCAGAGAGTCTATCTTGACGATATCTATGCCAGCAAGGAATGCCAAGGCTCCGTTTTCCGCGCCGTCGTGATGATGGCCCACGAAGCCCGTTTCCTCAACAACCAGGCAAACCAGGGTTACATCCAGCTCAACAAGAAGCCGACGACCATCGCCATGTACAAGTTCAAGGAAGGCCGTCTCTCCATGACCGAAAAGGCCGACAACGACGTGACCGCTGAAGCAGTGAATACGCCGGTCGAAGAAGCCCCGGCCAACATCGAGCAGGCTGCCGCCAGCGCCGATGCCGCTTTCGGTGTGTAATCGCCAAGCAAAACCATTTTAAAAGTCCCGACCAACTGGCCGGGATTTTTGCTTATATAGACTTTGCGCGAGATGTGCTACTACTTGCTGAACAGCTTCCGGTACGTTTCGCGGTTACGGCCGAGAGGTTGCGGGCGGACACTCCTCCCCTTCAGGTCGAACGTCCTGGTCGGCGCAGCCTGCAGCTGAATGTCGCGGATACGGACAATCCTCGTTATCGACGTGTCAGTCTTGCTCGTGTCGGAGGTGTCGGGAGCGACGACGCTCGTATCGCCAACATCAGATGTATCGGGTGCCGCGGAGGCCTCGAGTTTCCAGATGAAGGATTCGTCGCGGTCCACCTTGCGGTTCTGCTGTACCTGCGTGCCTACTGCCTGCAGGTAGAGCCCGCTCTTGTAGTTCTTGAGCAGGAACGCATTCGGCGTATTGATTCCGGCATCGTCGAAGGTATAACGCTGGTGAGCCCCGCCGTTATAGCCGTAGGTCGAGGCGACAATGCCAGCGGCCGTAGACTCGTTCGGGATGTCCACGACGCGGCTCCCGAGCTGGATGTAGTAGGTAACGGGGTTGTCGCCCACCGAGAAAATCTTCACGAAGGTCGCCGTATCGCTACAATCCATGAGTTCGAGCGCATTGCTAGATGTAATTCCCATGCATTTCTTTGTTTCGCCGAGGGACTTGATCCTACCCTCCTTGAAGAACGCCACCTTGAACAGTTGCTGGTAGATGGTCTCCACGAGAATCACGTGGTTAATCAGGTCCTTTTCGGACTTGGCCTCGCTCGCCTGGTTCAGGCCATACGGCCAGATATGCTGACGGTCGCAATGGAGTTCCGCATTCGGACCGTCCATTTCGCGGAGTTTTGCCTGCACCTTGTCGTTCCTGAAAACACCATCCACGCACGTTGCCGCATATTCCGAAGTGGTCCCGATGCCCATCGTATGACCCATCTCGTGCATGGCCGTGGGCACCACCATGTAACTGCGGTTCTCTCCAAACCGGAGGTCGCCGTTGCTGCTGGCCTCGGCCGTGGGCACGCCCGGTGAGTAATAGACATTGATGAACTTCGAAAGGTTCGAGTAGGTATTGTAGAGCTTGACCGCCGAATCCATCACGGTGGTAATGCGCTTGTAGGCGTCCTGCTCGTCGGCAGTCGGGTTCGCGGACTTGTGGAGCGTGTAGGTGACCTCGGCAAAGGAGACCGTCGAAAAAGCGGCGAAGGCTATCCCGGCAATAAACAGCGAGCGAAAAGACATTGATACCCCTTAAAACCCATACTCTCTAAAATTACCTTACCGCGGGGCCAAACGCAAGTAAAATCTTGATTTTCTTATCTCATTTTGCTATTTTTAGCCCCGTAACTTTAAACCGGCGGCCTAGGTCGCCAATCACTCAAGAGGTAAATCAAATGGCAGTTTCTTACAAGGAACTCGGCCTGGTGAACACCAGGGAAATGTTTGCAAAGGCTGTTAAGGGTGGCTACGCTATCCCGGCTTTCAACTTCAACACCATGGAACAGATGCAGGCCATCGTGCAGGCTGCTGTGAAGCAGAAGTCTCCGGTGATCATGCAGGTCTCTAAGGGTGCCCGTAACTACGCAAACGGCACC
>CADBLC010000101.1:0-3803 GCA_902795385.1 Fibrobacter succinogenes
AGCGCAAAGGCCATCGCCTCGGTCGTATCGCCGGGGATGTAATACTCACGGCCCGTAATCACCTTCGTCTCGAAGAGCTCGGTGAACTGCGTACGTTCAATCTTCTTGCCCTGAGCCATCATCAGGCGGCGTTCGAACTCGCTCAGCTGTTCCATGCCGCGGCTCTCGTAGCGCATTTTTACGCCAAAGTACATGAGCATGCGGGTCCACTGGTCATGGACCGTAGATTTTTCCTCGAAGCTCAGGTATTCGCTACGGACAAGCGCACGCAAAAGCATCCTGTTACGCAGGACCGGCGACACGTTGCCGAGGGAATCCTTCTTGATGTTCGGTTCGTCGGCACAGAACGTGAAAACGAGCTTGGCAGGCTCGTCGACCTGCACATTGATTTTGAAATACTTCTGCAACAGCTGCTTCGCGGCAGATACACGGGCAATGCCCGCTTCATCATTCTCGGCAGCCATGGTATAGAGCTGCTCGGCATCCTTGCTCGCGAGCGTCCACAGCAGCACGTCGTCGCGCTCGCCAAAACCGAACGGCAGCATGGACGGCAGCATGTACTGGAAGCCCTTGCCGTCCAGCACCAGCTGGTGGCCCTGCAGCGAATACTCGAGCCCGAATTCCTTCAATGCCAGAGCAAAGCGTTCACTTCCGCTTGCCCACGAGAAATCCTCGAGTACCGTGCGTCCGTTCACCAAGAGCGCCATCACCAGCGTGAGGTTCATGCGCTCGCGGTCTGGGTTCAGATAAAATTCCATCTAGCGTTCCTTCACCTCGTAGCCCAGGTACTTGAGCAGCTTTACGGCACGGGAAGCCTCGTTCTCCGTCTTGAAAGCAAGCAGCAAAGTACCGGCCACGTTTTCGCGGACCTTCATGAGTTCGATATCGCGGATGTTGATTCCCTCTTCGGCAAGCGGCTGCATCACGCTCAACAGGGCGCCAGGCTTGTCCTTGAGCGGGACCGTCACCTCGAAGAAGGCCTCCGCGGCATTGCGTCCGGGGGCAAACAGGCTTGCACGCCCCTCGTTGCCCGCCTTGAAAATGTTTTCAAGCGCCCCCGACTTGTCGTCGGCTGCAGGGCTCCCGTCCTTGACTACATCCAGCGAGTTCATCGCCTCGATTGTCTTGTCGAGACCATCACGCACTTCCTTGAGCGCACGGACCGTCTCTTCGCGGTTCGTGACGGCAATGTCGTGCCACATTCCCCAACCGCTTGCCGCAATGCGCGTCATGTCGCGGAAGGCGCGGCCCGCGTAGTGCTGGTAGTTGTGCTTGAGCAGGCGCTCGGGCAGGCTCGCCGCCAACGTAGAGCTGAGCATCTGGGGCATGTGCGAAACCCACGCCATCGTGCGGTCATGGTGCTCCGGCGGGAACACAACGGGAGTCGCCCCGAGGAACTTCACCAGCTCGAGGAGCGGCGCGTAGGCGGATTCGGGCGTACCCTCGGGCGGGCACACGAACCAGTAGGCATTCTCGAAAATGGCAGGATCGTTGTTCTCGCAAGTACGTTTTTCGGAACCGGCCATCGGGTGGCTCCCCACGAAGCGGAACGGCGACGGCAAACTCGCACCCGCCTTGCAGATTTCGACCTTGGTGCTGCCGATGTCGCTCACCAGGCATTCCCCTGCCGAACCGGCCCACGAGACCTTCTTCAGGGATTCAATCGTATTCAATATGTGGAGGATCGGCGAGCAGAGCAAGATGAGGTCGCAGTCGCGCGCCCAATTCTCCGTGTCGGCGTATTCGAAAAACTCATCGGCGAGCCCGAGTTCACGGGCGCGCGCAAGCGTCGAAGCAGAACTTACCGCACGGATGACCGGCGGCTGCTTCGTCTGCTTCAGGGCGGCGGCGACGGAACCCGCCAGAAGGCCAAAACCTACCAGGGCAATCCGTTTCATCTATTCCTCCACCTTGCGGGTCTCTTCCATGATGGACCGGAAAATGTTGCTGATCGATTCGGGCGAGAGCGGGCCCCCGGCCGACTCGGCCATCTCGGCGACGCGGGCAAGCACGGATTCCTCGCGGCCCGCATCGAAAACGGGCAGGCCCTTCGCCTTCTTGATTTTCCCGATTTCAGCAGCGAATACAGCCCGCCTGTTGAGGAGGGCGATCAATTCACCGTTCAGATCGTCTATGCGCTTGCGCCAGTCATCGATTTCCATACCCGAAAAGTTAGAAAAAAAACGGGAGCGACCGGGCTACACGGCCATTTCTCGGGGCCCGAGCCGATTTTTGATACACTTGATACACTTTTACCACTTTTATAGTTTAGGCATTTGCGGAGCCCCAAAGGCAGACCTATATTATGACTGTGTATGGGGGGAGACCTATCATGAATATTTTCAAGGCAATCGCGACAAGTTCACTTCTGGTAATGTCCATGGCAGCAAGCACCAGCGCAAAAGATTTCAGCGGAGCCGAGCTCTTCACCATAGACGAGTTCCAGTACGGTAAATTCGAAGCGCGCATGAAGATGGCGGCCGCATCGGGTACCGTCAGTTCCATGTTCCTCTACCAGAACGGTTCCGAAATCGCCGATGGACGCCCCTGGGTCGAAGTGGACATCGAAGTCCTCGGCAAGAACCCCGGCAGTTTCCAGTCCAACATCATTACCGGTAAGGCCGGCGCTCAGCAAACTAGCGAAAAGCACCACTCGGTAAACCCGGCTACCGACCAGGCCTTCCATACCTACGGCCTCGAATGGACGCCGAATTATGTCCGCTGGACCGTTGACGGCGTCGAAGTACGCAAGACGGAAGGCGGCCAAGTTTCCAACCTTACGGGAACCCAGGGTCTCCGCTTCAACCTCTGGTCTTCAGAAGATCCGGGCTGGGTCGGTCAGTTCGACGAATCCAAGCTCCCGCTATTCCAGTTCATCAACTGGGTCAAGGTCTACAAGTACACTCCGGGCCAGGGCGAAGGCGGCAGCGATTTTACGCTCGACTGGACCGACAATTTCGACAGATTTGACGGTGGCCGCTGGGACAAGGGCAACTGGAGCTTCGACGGCAACCGTGTGGACCTGACTCCGCGCAACATCTACACCCAGGACGGTATGCTGATATTGGCCCTCACCCGCAAAGGTCAAGAAAGCTTCAGCGGCCAGGTCCCGAAGGACGACCAGCAGGAGCCAGTCACCTCGAGCAGCAGCCAGGTCACCCCGAAGAGTTCCTCCAGCAAGGTTGTCGCCTCCTCCGGTACCGTGAACGCGAAGGGCGCCCACGTGAAAGACGTGAAAAACCGCTACCGCGTGAACTTCAAGTATTAAAAACACCCCCCAAACAACAGAAGTCTATGCAGCGCAAGTTGCATAGACTTTTGTATTTTATAGGCATGCGCGAAGAATTGGCAAAAACGCTCCTATCGCTGCCGCACGGGGATAACGACAGGCTGCCCAGCGTCCGTACCCTGATGAATACGTACAAGGTGTCGTCCGGCACGGTGCAGGCGGCGCTCGCCTCGCTCTCCAAGGCCGGCAAAATCCAGCGCATCCAGGGCAAGGGCTGTTTCTGGACCTCCCCCAACACAGCCGACGAAAAACGGTTATTCCCGCAGGCACTCCGCCCGACGGTCCGCGAGACGATTCCCGAAAAGCTCGAAAGGCTGTTCAACGAGGACTGGGCACGCGGCGAACTCAAGGCCGACGCTCCCCTACCGCTGATGAAGGAACTCGCCCTGCGCTACGACGTATCGCAGTCTATTTTGCGCAGTTTTTTGATGGACAAGGTGGACCGGGGCATTCTCGCCCGTGCCGGCCGCAAGTTTTTCTTTGTGAACAAGAGGGATTCCCGTTCGCAGGATTC
>CADBLC010000101.1:3814-10186 GCA_902795385.1 Fibrobacter succinogenes
ACCGCCGAAAGCGAACGCGAGATGGATTTTTTGCGCATGGTGTACAAGAAGGCCGGCGCAGACAACTACAAGCTCATATTGCTCGGCATCAACGAGAAGAACGGGCAGATTATCGACCGCAGCGGCAAGCCGCACAAGCTATCCGACTTTCCGAACGCCGTCGGGGCAATATTATCCACGCTACTCGTGATGCAGCCGCAAAGGCTATTGCACCTTTTTGCCGGAGTCAAGTTTCCTGTCAGCGTATGGTGGGAACATCCCACACAGGCAATCCCGCTGCGCTTCATCAACAAGCAGAACTGGACATTCTTCAACTCCACCTTCGGGCCCATTCCCGGAATCGAGATGGGCAAGTTCCTGCAGTCGAAGGGATTCAATCAGGTGCTCTACATATCGCCCTACCACGACAGTTCCTGGTCCGTCGACCGTCTGGAAGGCCTCAGGGCATCGGGCATTTCCGTAACCGCCCTGACCGACGAAGAATTCGCAAGTCCCTGGGACTACAAGCAGATTGCCCGCAGCAAGGTCGCCAAGTTCTCCGTCGAGGTCTACGCCCGCGAACTCGTGAAAAAGAAAATCTTCTCGCTTGTCGCCCGCAACAAAGCCAGCGAGCAGCAACCGCTCGTGTGCGTGAACGACGAAGTGGCAAGCGTGCTCATCGAGCTCGCCGAAGAAGGCAAGCTGCATATCTCCAAGCAGATTTTCGGTTTCGACAATTCCGCCGAAAGCTACCTGCTACGCCTGCCCTCGTACGAGTTCAACACACAAGCGCTCGTAGACCACATGTTCTACAGCATCGAGAATCCCGACGCCTTCACCGGGACAAAGAAAGTCCAGCAAATCCTGGGCTCGGTCATAGAGAAGTAGATTACATAGTAATTGACGGAGTAGGTAGAATCAACCCAGAGTGGGTATCGCCACCTTGCCGCCCCACAAGACGCATGATGCCGTTCTTGTTGTATTCCGGAGCATCCTTCGCGAACGGGCTCGTTATTTCGGCACGGAGCGTGAATTTTCCATAAGCATCCGCATCCACCACGGTCCCGGACTTCGATGGAACCCCTTCCATGAACATCAATGTTGCAACATGGCTAAGGAAAAACTCATATTCTTCGCCCTCATCGAACATCTTGCGCGAAAAGCAAAGGTCCGGCAGCCCGAAAACTTCCAGGCCGAGCGTGTAAAACGAATCGTCCTTTTCTAAATGATTGATCCACGGGTACATATCACCGTCCCCGATTTCCTCGCGGAAGTGATCTGCAACCCAGGCCGTTCCCGACTGCTGCATATACACGCCTATCGCCCCGGCATCGAACATTTTAAGGATGGCGGAATTCACCATGAGAAAATCATCGGCATTCTTAAGAGTGCCGAGCAAAAAAATCAGCGAACCGTGAGAATCAATGGCCTTGGCTTCTTCATCTGAAAGTACGCTATGTTCACGGAAAACGTCGGAGAGCCTCGCCAAATAATCGGTACGTGCCACCGAGAAAGACACGGTGCAACCGGGAATCATCAGCGCAGTCGTATCGGCTGTCACCTGGACGTGTTCCGTAATCTTGAACGTTTCCGTCCGCTTGACAGGAACAGGGAAAGCGAGTATAAACTTGTTCATTGCGTACCTGCTAAAAAAGTTTCACTTTACATTTTTTCAAGAAGCGTGCCGACAGCCGTCTGCAACAGCCCCTTCCCTACCTCGGGAAGTTTTTTCGTAGCCTCTCCGATAGCCGCACGGAGCGTAGCCTCGGTGAGTTCGGCTTCTGGTATATCGATTGCATAGCCCGCATTCGAGAGGTCTCGCGCCAGCACGACTTGCTCGTACTGCCCCGGCGTCGGGACAAAGATGCATTTTGCACCGAGTGATGCCATGTCCATCACGGTGCTGTAACCGCCACGGCTCACCACGTGCCTCGCGCGGCGGACAAGCGCGGCAAAGCGTTCGGTCGGCAAGTGCGTATGGAACTCGATGTTCCCTTCGGTCCACGTGGCGTACGGGACCGACGGCTTGCCGAGCAGTACCGCATGGCGTCCCGGAACCTTCTGCAGCACCTCGCGCAGGCGGTTCTCGAAACGGGTACGTGCGGGTTCAACGCCCGACACGACAGCGACGATATCCAAATCCTTCGCTGCATCGGGAGCATCACCGCCTTTCGCCGAATCGAATTGCGAATCAAAGCGCGAAAGCGGACCCACGTACTTGACAGGACAAGGGCACGGTCCCGCATGCGAAAGCGAGCCCGCATACCCTGGGGCTTCCTGAACGTCGGGAATCCAAACCTCGTCAAAATTCTTCATGCGCGCCGCATGCCAGCGCACGCCGATTCCCTCCAAAGAAGAAAGCGCGGGCGGGAAAGCAATCCGCATCTGGTGCGTCATGTAGACGTTGCGGGCGTTTTTCGACCAGAACGCAAAGCGGTTGTCCGAAAACAAGATGTCGTAGCCGTGGCGTTCCACCATCTCTTCGGCGTAGCGGTGCTCGTAACGCATCACCGCGTTCAGGTGCGCCCCGTTTTTCAGGAGCCACAAGCCCATGTTGAAGCCGTGCCTAGGATAGACGATATGGTATCCTGGCGCCACGCGCTGCCGCAACTCCGGGAACACCTCCCGGAAAAAAGAGGCATTCGACTTGACTACAGCTATTTCGACATCGGCACCTTGCGCAAGGAACTCGCGTATAACGGGCACGCAACGAGTCGCATGCCCGAGGCCCCAATCAAGCGGGGCAACAAGAACCTTTACTTGGCCTCCAGCCATGCGTTAGCCCAGTCGCCGTGGTCACAATCCTTGTCGTCACCCATGTCGATGCGCAGCTGCAATTCCTTCGCACCGCCGATTTCGACATCGATGGCCTGCTTGTCCGTAGAATAAAGCTTCTTGGTCCGCAACACTTCGCGGCCATCCGCATTCACGATAAAGTATGCACCGTCACCGCAGGCACTCTCGTCGTCAAGGCCCACCACGGCATGCAGCATGTCGAATGCGCGCGGCAGCTTGAAGTTGATGGCAGAATTCGCATGGCTACCGATACCGTAGCGGTACGGCATCCTGTCGAGCGTAATCGTGTGGTGTTCCACGCTACCGTCAACCTGCGGAGAGCCCCAGTCCTGCGTATAGCTGTCAATCTTGAGCGCAGAGAGCAAGGCCACATTTTCGCCCTCGACAAAGAAGTCCCTATAGGTAAGCAGGGTGTCGTCGTCGGGCATGAGGCAGATGATTTCGGCGCGGTTCATGCCAAAGCGAATCTGCGCAGAATCGAGCACAAGCGTATCCGCTTCCGACGAAACCAGAATTTCACCCTGCTGGGTACCGTTCAGCACATTGCTGCAGTTGATGGATTCGGGGAACTTCTTCGAAATCGCAATCTGACCGTCAACGTAATCCGAGACAAAGAAGTTCTGGGCATATTTCGAAACGCCCTTCTTCGAGATAATCTTGTAGATAACGAGCGGGTAGCCAAAGCGCTTCGCGTCAATCAGCACGCGCTCATTCTTGTAGCTGTCAAGAATCTTGTCAATCTGGTCGGTGGTCTTGAAGCCCACCACGCGGCTATCGCGGTTCACCTGGCCGTAGCCGTCCTGACCGCGCACCAGGTAGATGTTACCATCGGATTTCTGCATCCAGTTCACGAAGGTCTCGGTGCTCCAGCCCTCGAACGTGCGTTCGCTGAAGGAGGTATGTCCCGAAGCGAGCATCTGCCACGGTCTCGCATAGATGAACACGGAGTTGGCAGGATACTTCGCCAGTTCCGTATTGAGGAAGTCTTCCTCGCCGAGCAGCTTGTTCTTGTAATACAGCATGTTGGCCTTGTAGCTCGGCGCATGGTAGAGCATGAGGCCCACCGAGAGCACGCACGCCACGGCCATAATGATTTTCGCGGCGGCATCTTCCTTCATCTTGGTCGCAAAGAGGAGCGCATCGTACATGCCGAGCGCCATCAGGAGCGCGAACAGCGGCAACGCCACCAGCACGTAACGCTGGTTGATGTCAATCGTGAACGTACCCGAGACGTTGAACATGATGACAAAAATCTGGAGGCAGAAGAAAATGCCCAGCACAAAACCGCGGATATAGCGGCGGCCTGAAATCATGCGGAACAAGAGCCAAGCCGTAGACGCGAGAAGGATAACCGTAAACGTCGTGTAGAACGGGTTTTCCATGATGCCGCCGAACGCCGGATTCTTGTCCAGGTTCATCATCACTTCGATATTCGTCTTGAGGTTGAACCACAAGTTTTCAAAGGAGTGGGCCGCATGTTCGCCACCCTGGAAGTCGTAGCCGCGATAGGCCGCCATCGTATTCACGCTGGGCCAGCTCACCGCAATGACCGCGACAATGAAGGCCGGCAGGCGGTACGGCTTTTCGAGGAAGTAGCGGTAATAGTAGAGCGCGAACGGGACAAACGCGAACACGGTCTCCTGGCGGGTCTGCGCGAAGAACCCGAGCAGCGGGACCGTCAGCAAGAAGTGTTTCCACGTCACCTTGTTCGTTGGCACAAAAGCATACCATGCCATCAAGAAGGCAAGCAGGCAGATGTAGAGCACCTCGGTAGAGGCTGAGCGCGCCTGCAACAGGTAGATAGGCATACCGCCCAAAAAAGCCGTCGCCGCCAAGGCGAGCTTATCGCTCTTGAACCACTTGCACAGCGCAAGGAAGAACGCAATGAGGCTCAAGATGTAGAACGGGTAGTTCACGAGAAGCGCCGTATCGCGGTTCGGTTCCATGAAGTTGAACACCACGGAATACACAAACCCGAGCGCCTTGCCCTTGAAGTTGTTCACTTCGGTCTTGCAATCCAAGACACCGTCCGTCCATACGCCTTCGTTGCAAATGCCGCCCGTATGCTGGAAGTACATCTGCAGGCCCATCGATTCCCAGCTAGTCTCGTCACTCAACACGCGGTGCGAATTGCCGATATTGCTGAAGATGAACACCGAGAATACAATCAGCAATATAGCGAGACCGCACAGGGACTTGCCGCCAGGCAA
This sequence comes from Fibrobacter succinogenes, assembly GCA_902795385.1. GTDB lineage: Bacteria > Fibrobacterota > Fibrobacteria > Fibrobacterales > Fibrobacteraceae > Fibrobacter > Fibrobacter succinogenes_P. Next base: position 8,800 of record CADBLC010000101.1, read on the forward strand.
GAAGGCTCGCACATGCTTAGCCACAAAGGGCAAGTTCACCACGACACCCACCAGCAGGAGAGCGAATGTCGAGAGGATGGAGTAGTAACCCCATTGGATATCCCAGCGACGGGCATACTCGACAGACAAGTTATTGAATATAAGGAAGGCGGCAAGCAGTACCACAACCGACACGGCGGCCATTACAGCCTGGGTCTTGCCGAGGTTGAGAGATGCGACCCACTCGCGGATTACATCGCCCAGAGGCTTGCGTTCAATCTTCTTTTTCTCTACTACTATATTCTCTTTCTTTTTTATCTTTTTCATAACGTTCTTTTTAATAGAATTCCAAAAACCTAACCCCTAATTCCTAGTTCGAAGAAATCCCGAGGCGTTCCATTGCAATCTTCTTACCTGTCTGGATGTCGCATTTGCCGCTACCCAGCTTGGGCAGCACATCCACCTTTACAACGGCACCGGGGAGCATCAAGGGAGGGAGTCCCACTTCCTTGAGCAAGGCCTTCACCTCGTCCTCGGACTTTTCGCCCGCATACACGAGCACAATCTTCTCGCCCTTGGAGCCATCGGGAACGGCCACCGCGAAGTGGTCAATCTCGTCGAACAGCGGACATTCCGAAATCTTGAAGTCCACGGAACCGAGGCTCACCATCTCGCCACCCAGCTTGGCGAATCGGCTGTAGCGGTCCACAATCGTGAGGTAGCCGTCTTCGTCCACATGGCCCTTGTCGCCGGTCTTGTACCAGCGCTTGCCATTGATGACAGCTATCGCCTGGGCCGTACGTTCCGGATCCTTCAGGTAACCCTTCATAATCTGGGCACCACCGATAAGGATAAGGCCGTCCTCGCCCACCGGGAGTTCTTCCATGGTGTCGGGGTCCACAATGCGAATCTGCGTTCCAGGCAAGGGAGCGCCGACAGTGCCCGGCTTGTTGCCCTCGAGAACCGTCTTGTAGTCGTCCATGAGCACGTCCCTCGTGTTCACGGCAGCCACAGGAGTCGTCTCGGTACAGCCGAAGCCTTCGAAAATCTCGAGCTTGAACTTGGTGCGGTAAAGCTGACGCACGTCTTCGCGAATCTTCTCGGCACCGGCGTAAATGGCACGGACATGCGAGAACATCAGCGGGTGCACAGCGCGGTTCAAGCCCCACATGCGCAGGAACGTACCTGTAGCCACCATGAACGAGACCTTGAACTGGGCGCACATGCGCGAAACGAGGCGGGCATCCGTCGGGTCGGGGCAAGTCGCCACCGGCACGCCTTCCACAAGGCACAACATCGTCGTAATCGAGAAGCCGAACGCATGGAACAGCGGGAGCGAACCGAGGAACACGTCGTCCGCCGTCGGCAAGAGAACGCTTTCGCACTGCTTGATGTTGCCCATCAAGTT
>CADBLC010000102.1:0-6887 GCA_902795385.1 Fibrobacter succinogenes
ACTGTCCGATTCTTTCGCTCTCTCGATAGATGTCGCGCATGCGACTCACCCGAACAATCCCGAAAAGCACGAGCCGAACCATGCGCCTATTCTCGGTGGTGGAATCGTATTGAAGACAAATTCACAAAAACGTTATGCGAGCGACGTGATGGGTTCTGCGCGCCTGCGTGATTTGTGCGCCTGTGCGAATGTCCCGCTGCAGGTGTTCGTGACGCGAAACGACATGCCGTGCGGCTCCACCGTGGGCCCGACCGTCTCGGCGATGCTCGGGATTCCTACCGTCGACATTGGCGAACCCATCCTCAGCATGCACAGCATACGCGAAATGATGGCGATTAAGGACCACGAAAGCATGATCCGCCTCGTTTCCGCATTCTTTTGTTAAATTTATCAAGGAATGATTTCGGGCATCATAAAGAAACTGCGTGACCGGTTCCCCCGCAAGTCGCTGATGGGGCAGTTCCTCCGTTACATGGTGACGGGGGGTGTCGCCTTCGTGGCCGATTTCGGGCTGTTCGCGCTGTGCCTTTATGTATTCGGCTGGCATTACCTGCTGGCGAACCTCGTTGGCCTGGTGGCCGGCCTGGTGCTCAATTACGCCATGAGCATCTTGTGGGTGTTTACCGCTTGCAAGCGCATTCTCGAGAAACGGAAACTTGCCGAGTTCACGCTCTTTGCCCTGGTGGGCATTGCGGGTGTCGGTATAAACCAGTTGCTCATGTACCTGATGGTCGATGGCCTAGGGATAAACGAGATGGTGTCCAAGATGATTGCCGCGGTGCTCGTGCTGATGTGGAATTTTGGGGCGCGGAAGCTGATCCTTTTTAAGAAGAGAGAAAAATAAGATGGCTGCAGAAAAAGAATTCAAGAAGGTTGCCGTAATCGCGGGCGCAGGCCCTGCAGGATTGACGGCGGCGCTGGAACTGTTGCGCACGACCGACGTGAAGCCGATTATTTACGAAGCCGAAGACGTTGTCGGCGGGATTTCCCGCACCGCGCGCTACAAGGGCAACCGCATGGACATCGGCGGCCACCGCTTTTTCAGCAAGAGCGATACCGTGATGGACTGGTGGCAGGGAATTCTCCCGCTCCAGGGTGCCGCCAGCAAGGACGACATCGCCATCGGGCGCAGCGTGCCGCTTACGGAAGGCGGCCCCGATCCCGAGCAGACGGATTACGTGATGCTCTGTCGCAGCCGCCTCTCGCGCATCCTCTTCTTGCGCAAGCTTTTTGATTATCCGGTGAGCCTGAATGGCGACACCATCCGCAACCTGGGACTCTGGCGCATGTTCAAGATTGGCATGAGCTACCTCAAGGTGCAGCTGTTGCCCGCCCGCAAGGAGAAGAGCCTCGAAGATTTCATGATCAACCGCTTTGGCGTGGAACTCTACCGCACGTTCTTCCGCGACTACACCGAGAAGGTGTGGGGCGTGCCGTGCAGCAAGATCAGCCCCGACTGGGGCGGCCAGCGCATTAAGGGCCTCTCCATCACCAAGACGGTGATTCATGCGCTCAAGCAGATTTTTGCTGGCAAGAAAAAAGCCGATGCGAACGCGAACGGTGCGGACATCCGCCAGAAGGATACCGAGACGAGCCTCATCGGCCAGTTCCTCTATCCGAAATTCGGCCCCGGCCAGCTCTGGGAAACCGTTGCCGAGAAGGTGAAGGAAATGGGCGGCGAAATAAACATGTACACGAAGGTCGTGGGCGTGAATCGCGACGCGAGCGGCAAGCGCGTCGAGAGCGTCGTCGTCGAGAGCATGGACAATACGGGTGTCTTTATGCACGAAACTATTCCGTGCGATTACTTCCTCAGCACCATGCCGGTGAAGGAACTCGTCGCCGCGATGGACAACGAGAAGAATCCCGTGCCCGCCGAGGTCAAGCGCGTCGCCGACGGCCTTGTGTACCGCGACTTCATCACCGTGGGGCTCCTGCTCGACAAGCTGCTCATCAAGAATCCGGCAAAGCCCGGCACTCCCGAGAGCAAACTCAAGTTCGTGGCCGACAACTGGATTTACGTGCAGGAATCCGATGTGAAGCTCGGCCGCATCCAGATATTCAACAACTGGAGCCCCTACCTGGTGGCCGACCCCGAGAAGGTGTGGATCGGCCTCGAGTACTTCGCTACCGAGGGCGACGACATGTGGCGCATGCCCGACAAGGACTTTATCCAGTTCGCTATCGACGAACTCGACAAGATTGACGTGGCAAGGCCCGAAGACGTGCGCGACTCCGTGGTGTTCCATATCAAGAAGGCGTACCCGGCCTACTTCGGCACCTACGGCGAATTCGGCAAGATTCGCGAATACGTGGACCCGGTGGAGAACCTGTTCCTCATGGGCCGTAACGGCATGCACCGCTACAACAACATGGACCACAGCATGCTTGCTGCCATGGAAGTCGTGAAGTGCATCCGCGAGAATTCTACCGACAAGACTGCTCTCTGGAACGTGAACAGCGAAGAAGAATACCACGAAGGCAAAAAGTGATGCTTGCAAGGCTGATGAAATTCCGTGAACTTGTCCTGGTGCTGGGAGCGGTTCTTGCCGCCGTGCTGTACTGGCTTGCCTGCCCGGGCATCGAGAACGTGGTGCTGCACAGGCAAGGTCAGGATTCCGCGACCAAGATGCCGGTCAGCCTCTCGATGGACGACGGCGAGATGTTTTCTGTCGAGATGGACGTCGGTTCCGGAATCGGTGGCGACTTCAAGCTGGATATTCATCCGGACGACTGCGTCACGCGCCTGCAGGTGAACGGAATTGACTTGCCTTTCCGCGATTACCCGGGATTCTGCAACTGGAACCAGGGATTCATTCTCTCCAAGACCGAAATCGAACGCCACGTTGGCAAGGGCGCGTCGAAGTTCCACATCGACATGTCTCTCCGCAATGGCTCTGGCCTCGGTGGCGCGAATGCTGTAATCCGTGGCGAAAGCGTTTTGATGAGTCTCTTTACGGTGCTGTTCTTTTTGTGCATCGGCGGGCTGCTGTTTTCGGTGGGTGGGCGCTTCAAGATCGACCGCCGCCTCATCCTGATTTTCTTCTTGGGATTGCTGCTACGCGTAGGCTATACGCAGGCGACCTTCTTTGACGAGCGCGGTCACGACACGGGCGGACACGTGCACTACATCCACCTCATCGCCGACTTCCATCATATCCCGGCGGCCAACGAGTGCTGGACGTGCTACCATCCGCCGGTGTACTACGTGGCGAGCGCTGGAGTCTGGACGGCCGCCGAGTGGTTCGGCCTCACGCCGCAAGATGCAGTAAAGTGGTTCGACTTCTTGATATCGCTCGTGGCGCTGGCGTTCGGCATCGCCTGCATCAAGAATTCGCTCTGGGGTACCCCGCGGTATATCGCGGCGCTTCTGTGGAGCGTGTGGCCAAGCTTTATCTTGGCATCCCCCAGGCTCGGTAACGACATCCTGTTTTACGCGATGCATGTGATTGCGTTGTGGGGCTGCATCAGCTACATCAAGACAAGCATGGGCAAGTTCCTGCTCACGGCCGTCATTGCCGCCGCTGCCGCCTACTGGACCAAGTCTACCGGTGCCATCGCGTTTGGGCTCGTCGGGCTCACCGTCCTTATCCATACGGCCCCGCGTCTGCTGCGCAAGCTTTCTCGCCTGGAATGGGCGTCCGTAGGTCTCCTCGCTGTCGTGGGGATAATCGTAATCGTGCGCGTGCTCGGCGGCGACGTGGTCGCCAATGCGGGTGGCAACGACAACACCGTGCTTATCCGCAACGATCCGGGCAACTTCCTGTTCTTCGATATCCGCACGTTCTTGACGCAGCCCTATACGGACCCGTGGCACGATGAACTCGGCCGCCAGTTCTTCTGGAACTACCTCGCGAAAACATCCCTGTTCGGCGAATTCAGACTGCTCCAGACTACGGCGGGCAACTGGCTTGCATCCCTCGTGAGCGCAAGCTTCCTCGTACTGCTCGGGTTCGGCCTCCGCGGTCTGTGGAAATCCAAGTGGACCAAGGTGAACGTGCTGCTTGCGGCGCAGGCGCTGTTCTTCTTTGCCGCCATGATAATGCTTCGTCTCAAGTACCCGTTCTCCTGCAGCAACGATTTCCGCTACATCGTTCCCGTACTGCTGAGCTGCCTGCCTTGGGTGGCCGAGGGCATGGCGGGTGACAACGCATCCGTGAAACTGAAATCGGTCGGCCTTTTGGCGGTCGCCGTGTTCGTGGTCTGTTCTTCTGTTTTGATGATGAGTCTCTAGTATGATAATGTACAAGTACGCGAAAGACGCAAAGTTTTTTCTTTTGTGGGGATCGCTCTGCGTCCTCGCGAATATTCTCCTGACTTTTGGAAATTCCTATGATGGCGACCAGAGCTTCTGGGTGGGCTGGGTGCAACAGCTTATGGATGGCGGCTTTGGCAACTTCAAGGGGAACTATCCTCCGCTTTATGTCTTTTGGCTTTGGGTCGTGGCGCAGGTCCATACGATTTTCGGGATAGCTGTCGGCAAGACTTTTCTGCTCAAGTTCATCTGCCTTTGGCCCGTTTATTTTTCGCACTTGTTCCTTGTGGACTGGCTTTGCCGCTTTACGGGCAAGTTCGGTGGCCCGCAGTGGCGCCGCCATTTGTTGATAGGCTTTGTCGCGCTGAACCCGGCCATCTTGCTGAACGGCCCTATTTGGGGACAGGTGGACATGCTCCCGGTCCTTCTCGCGATGCTTTCTATATACTGCATCAGCCGCCCCGGCAAAATCAAGTACGCCTCGATGTTCTTTGTGCTGTCGGTGCTCACCAAGTTCCAAATGATCATGTTCCTGCCCGTGTTTGGCGGCCTGTTCCTCCGTCATTGGCGCATCTCCTGGAAGGGCTTGCCGTTTGCGCTTTTGGGCGCTGTGGTGGTGCTGCTCCCGTTCACTATTAGCGGGAACCTGGTACGCATGCTCACGAACGCGTACGTGCAAACATCTAGCCAGTATCCCTACGCGACATTCAACGGGGCGAACCTGTGGATGCTCCTTGCGGGCAACGCGACTCCGGACAACGTCCCCATATGGGGCGTCAAGGACTTCGGTCTCGGATTCCTCCTCAAGCCGAGCGTGCTTGGCAGGGTACTCTTTGTTGCCGTTTCGCTGCTGGTCTTGGTCAAGAGCCTCTTTTGCCGTAGTGTCCGTACCGCATACGCCCTCTGCACGCTGAATGCGGTCGCGTTCTTTGTCGTGTTGCCGGGCATGCACGAACGCTACCTGCTCTATGCGGTGCCGGCCGCCCTCTGCTGGGCCGTCTGGGACATCCGCCGCGGCGGGATTTTCTGCCTGCTTGTCACTCTTGTCGCCTCGATGAACGTGAACTTCATCAATACGTTCAAGGGGCACTATGCCTGGGTGGTCGCCTCGTCCATTGGCTGTATCGCGCTTGTCGCGATGATTGTCGTCATCGCCTTCCCGAAAATTTCCTCAAAGGCCGTATCGGCCGTTTCGCGTGTTACGTTGCCGTTCTATGCGGTCTATATCGCCCTGCTTGTGATTCTTTTGGTGGAATGCGGTGACTTGCTGTACCAGAATCGCCCCGTAAAGCCTCCTCTGGACGACAAGAACGTTTTGTTGACCTCCCTGCCCGTAGTTCGGGAATATCAGGGATACAAGATGCCTCGCATTAACGAGTCTGTCGACGGCCGCCTGCTAACGTCGGGCGATCGCCTGTACAAGAACGGTATCGGCACGCATGCTCCTTCGCAGATTGCCTACGAACTTCCGGAAAACGCCGATACGCTTTACTTGGGTGCCGGCATCGACGACGAAGTCTACGACCGTGGCCAGGCACGCTTCTCGGTGAAACTGGACGGCGTGATTGTGTGGGAAAGCCCCACGCTTCGCGGCAGGGACAATCCGGTATTTACCACGATTCCCGTAAGGGGAGGGCGGCATTTGGAGCTTTTGACCGATCCGGACGGCGACGACAACAGCGACCATGCGGACTGGCTGAATGCGTACCTGAAGCTCCGTTAGCGGGGTGTTTTTCCGGACGGCAGTTTTGTATATTCTAGCCATGTAAGGATTGAATGGAGTGCGTATCCAGTTCAGAGATTAGAAAATGCGTCTATTTGTACTATTAGTATGTTTGCTGTCGGCGTGCCTGTGGGCGCGCCCCATAAACGACGGCAATAAGCTGTTCAAGAACGGCGACTACGCCGGTGCTCTTGAAAAATACATGAAGGCCCGCGAGGCCGAACCCGCGAACCCGCTCCTGTTCTACAATATCGGTACGTGCCAGTACAGGCTCGGCAATTACGAAGAGGCCAAGAAAGAACTCGAGAGCGCCGTGCGCATGCCCGACAAGAAGATGGCGGCAAAGGCGCGAATCCGTTGCTTACCTCAAGAAGGCCATCGACCTCGACAACAATTTCGAGAACGCGAAGAAGAACGTGGAAATCGTTCAGCGCAAGCTCAAGGAAGAGCTCGACAAGCAAAAGCAGAATCAGGACCAGAATCAGGATAACGACCAGAAGCAGCCTCCGCTGAGCGACAAGGCGAAGGAAGTCCTGGCTCGTGCGCTCCAGCTGTGTAAAGACGGCAAGTACGCCGAGGCGAAGGAAATGCTCGAGAACCTGATTGCCGAGGACGAGACCGCGGGCCAGCTCAGCGGCCACGTGCAGCGCATCGACGACGTCATCGAAATCAAGGCGGGCCGTAAGCCCAAGGCCAAGATTGACGCGAGCAACACCGACAACGACCTGGAGGTAATCTAATGAAAAAGATTATGTTCATGGTCATTGCCTTTGCTGCCGCAGCATTTGCCGCCCCGAAGTCGGCGAGCGCCTACTACAGCGATGCCGCCTTCCAGTACATCGAGAACCGTTTGCCCTCTGCCGAAATCACCTGCAACGAGGGCCTGCAATACTACCCGAACGACCAGAA
>CADBLC010000102.1:6926-10678 GCA_902795385.1 Fibrobacter succinogenes
AGGACCAGCAGAACCAGGACCAGAACGGCGATGGCAATTCCAGCGGTTCAGAAAGTTCTTCGAGTGAAGGTGACCAGAATCAAGACCAGCAGGGTGGCGGCCAGTCCAGCAGCAGCCAGGGCGAAAGCTCCGACAGCGAAGGCGGCGCGCAGCCCGAGCCGCAACAGCCCGAAGAAGGCTCAAGCGACAGCCAGGGCGAGGAACCCCAGGAACAGCCCGCGCAAATGGGCGAGATGACTCCTGAGGAAGCCGCGCAGCTCCTGAAGGACTTTGACGAGCAGAACGGCGAACGCAAGCCCTGGAAACCCGTCCGCGGCCAAGCACGCCCGGCAAAGGACTGGTAGCTCCCTACTTTTTTAGATTGGCAATATTTCTTAGAACTGCGTAATGAATTCCCAGGCGGTTTCGATGGTCCACACCTTGCCGTCTTCGCGCGGGTTGTACGTGTGCTGGCCGTCGAAAGTACACCACTTCACGGGGAAGGTGTATTCGTCGGCCGTTTCGCTCCGGGCGTCGGTGAAGTTCCCCTCCGCATCGGGCTTGCCGTTGTTCTTCAAGATCCTGTCGCGGGCGCTGCGTCCGAGCTTGGGCGTGCAGAGGTCGTCGCTCATGCCGACGGTTCCCATCCATGCGATGGGAAGTCCCTTGTTCTTGGGCATGTAAATCACCTGGTCCATGGTCGAGAACACTACCACGCCACGGAGCCTGTCCTGGAAATCCTGCGCGAGCGCGTTGCTGAACATGGCGCCGAAGCTGAACCCGACGGAGAACACGCGAGAGGTATCAATGCAGAGATTTTCGTTCAGGTAGGTGAGGAATTCGTCGAAGAAGACGTGGTCCTTGTCGTCGTAGCATCGCCAAGGATTTTCTTTTTCTTTCCCGGATCTATCTAATTCGGTCGTGTATCCGTGCGGGGCCACGAAGATGGTGTTTTCCTTGGCGTCTTTCTGGTTGCGTAATCCGTAGTAGGCTTCTCTCTTGGCCACGGCCTCGGCGGAACCGCCCATATAGTGCATGCCGAACACCAGGCGGTAGGGCTTGTTCTTGTCGTAGTTCTCGGGCATGGTGAGGTAGATTTCGTGCTCGATGCCGGCACTGGTGAACGTGAAGTTGTCCTTGAGCGTGTTGTCCTTGCCGCAGCCCTTGCTCGGGGTGGCCTTGTTACCCATCGCGTAGCCGAACGCGTAAGTCTGTTCCTCGGCAACCTTCTTGAGCGACCTTCAGCGGTTCGAAGCCGGACGCGGAAACGCTCAGGGAATCCCCGTCGCCCGCTTTCAGCAAGGCCCTGTTGCTGCGGGAACTTCCCATCCCGATTGCGCTAACGCGGCTGCCGTTCGCAGTGAACCGGACCATTTCCACAGCGCTCCCCACGCGAACCTTCGCGAAGTAGGAACCCTGCGCGGTCACGCCCTGCCTCAAGTCCACCTGGCCCGAGCCGTGCAGTTCCTGGCGCAGTACCAGGTTGCCCATCATGTCGAAAATGCTCACCAGCACGGGGGAGTTGCTACTCTGCGAAAAGCGGAGGACTCCGTCGACGATGCCGATATGCCCGGCCCTGAATCGTGCGAGGCCCAGCACGTCGTCTTCCTTGAAAACGAATTTGCCGTCCTTGTCGGTCTGTGCCGAATCGCCTTTGGCGATAAGCTTTACGAGCGCGCCCTGGACAGGAGCCCCGGCCTCGTCAGTAACAGTACCGTTTAAAGTGAATGCCGATGCCGCCGTGAACGCCGTCGCCAGCGCAAGGGGCAGAACGAAAAAGCTAGCCTTTTTCATAATTTTCTCCTTCGCCATACCACAATTATAATATAAATTTGTCCACACCCAATCGCTCGCGGTAAACAAAATTTTCTAAACCGCCGAATTTGTTCTAAAATTGGTATATTCTTCTATATGAAACCTTCCGTACTTGTCCTTTTTGCTTTTTCTGTTGCCTTCCTTGCCGCTTGCGGTGACGATTCTACGCTTGCGAAGGCGGACGATACCCCGGTTTCCTCTTCCGAGGTGGCGGAGACTTCGAGTTCAGCGGAAACTTCTTCGGCGGAGGCCTCTTCTAGCAGCGTTCCCGGGGTGTCCAGTTCCAGTGATGCGCCGGCGTCAAGTGCCGTGGGCAGTTCCTCTGCAGAGGCTCCGAATAGCGTCTCGAGCTCCGAGAGCAATCCGGGCAGTTCTGCCGACATTCCGGCGAGCAGTGGCGAGGCGTCCAGCTCCAGCGCGGCTCCGGTATCTTCCGAAGATGACGGCGACGATGGCAAGTGCACCGACTGCGACAGTTTTACCGCGGCCGACCCCGAACTCACCGAGAAGGGCGGCAAGGGTTCCGTGACTACCTACGGGAGCATCACCGCTAAAGAGACTAGCCTGGGCGGCGCCTGCAACTATGGACAAACTAACATCCAGTATTACGCAGCGATTCATGTGAATGTTTCTCCGGGCGATGACAAGGGCCCGTGGGATGGCGGTGCGGCCTGTGGCGGCTGCGTGCGCGTAAAGGCGCGGACTCCCGATGGCTGGAAGCGCGTGACGGTTCGCATTACCGACCGCTGCCCCGACGCCAACTGCGGTGTGGACCTGGGCGGTGCCCCAGCGGCCGATATCATGGGTAACCGCGTGGGCCGTTATTCGGGCGAATGGGAGTTCGTGAGCTGCGAGGGTGTAGACGGCGTGTGGGGCGATTCCACGTCGCTCTGGGTCAAGGAGGGCGCGAGCGCCTTCTGGAGCATCGTACATGTGCGTAACCCGAAGGACATGGTCAAGACCATCACGATTCTTGGCGAGGGTAACGAGTCCCATGAGCTCGAGATGGTCGTGGGTACCGAGAACTTCTGGACGGTCCCGCCCGAAATATTGCAGAGCGATAACCGTTACCGCGTCGTGGTAAAATACCGCACCGGTACCGATGACGTGTGGTACATCAAGGGCTCCGAGTTGGCGAAGTCCGAGGCGAACCTTTACCTGTACGAACACAGGGAATAATGCTAACGGCAATTTTACTTTATTCTTAAGAAAAACTTTGAAAAATCTAAATTGTTGACAAGGTCGCCTGCATGAGGTAAATTTCATGGCCCGAATTAGACTGATTATCCGCAATTAAAGCGGGAATCGAGGTATGTATGCAGGTCAATGGGCGGCTTAAGGTCGAAACAAGGAGTGCCTATCACGCACTGTTTCCGGCCTGGAAGAGGGAAAAGGCACTCGAGATGGCTCTAGATACCAGGAAGTTCGAAATCGAACTCTACTGGAAGCGGGCAGCATATTTTTGGGCCTTTATCGCGCTCGCCTTCGCTGCATTCTTCATGGTCTACAAGGAATCCGATCTCAAAACGAATATGCCCGATTTTTATAACGAGGCGCTCCTGGGCATCTCCGTTTTCGGGCTTTTTCTCTCGTTCTGCTGGTTCAAGTACTGGCAAGAGAACTGGGAACGTCACGTAGACCTCTTGGAAGACAGCGTGATGGGCCCCCTCTACAAGTTGACTCTCGAAGACGAACGCGGCCTTGCCAAGCGACTCAGGCCTCTTGAATCGGGCCGTTTCTCTGTCGGCAAGGTCAATCTCTGCCTTTCTTTTTCGATGGTGGTCGTCTGGGCGCTTATCGCGATTGAACGCGGGCTTAACATGGCGGGAATCCAGGTGCCAGTTTACATGGTGGTCATCGTCATCGTGCTCGTGGGCATATTGTTTATCGCGAGCCTGTTCCTTAAATGCGGTACGACCGATTCCAACGGCTCCAAAAAGTTCTGCATGAAAATGCGC
>CADBLC010000103.1 GCA_902795385.1 Fibrobacter succinogenes
GTATCTACAAAGCCGCTTTCCAGCTTCTTCTGGAGGGCAGCCTGGTTCGCGGTCTCGATAGCCTTGTCGATTGCCTCGGAGACGGCGACCTTAAGTTCGTTCACGAGCTTGCCGTAAGCCGGACGTTCCTCGGCGCTGAGCGTGCCCATCTGCTTCATGAGGTCGGTCACGGCACCCTTCTTGCCCAGGTACTTCACGCGGAGGTTGTTAACGGCTTCTTGGTTCGTAAGGTCGGTTTGCGCAAGTTCTGCGTCAAACGCCTGCTTCACATTGTTAATAGCTTCACTCATAGTGCGGGTAAAGATAGAAAATAGACGAGAGACGAGAGACGAGAGACGAGAGAAATTTTTATGGTTTTTGCGCGTAGCGCCATTTTTCTCTTTTATCTTTCGTCTGTAGGACCGAAGGTCCGTTCTTTCGTCTAAAAAAAAGGGGGAGGTCTCCCCCTCGCTTTAGCCACGGCTCCGCCGTGTCTGCCGCTACCCCCTCTACGGGCGCTCAGGCGCCGCGCCCGTAACGCCCCGGCTTATTCAGCGTCTTTTAGGCAACGGACAGAAAAACCATAATCCTTGAAGTCATTACCTAGGTACGCACCCTCGTTATTATAATTCAATTCCATAATGTAACTGTAATGGAACGTGTCGTCTGTTTTCTCGGTTGCACTCCAGAAGACAGCATCTTGACCCGCTTTGTTGAACAAGGCAAAATCACGCCAACCGACTGGCAGTGCAGAGAAGGAATAGTCATCCGAGCCATTACCCTCTTCCCAACCAGTCGCGGACTTGAGCATTTTCCCTGCCGTAGATTGGCCACCCACTGCCGTGAAGAGCTTGTGCCATTCGGTCGTATCAGGCAAATGCCAACTCTCGGGGCAAATCCCCTGCACCTTTCCTTCCAGACTGCAAGCCTTGCCGTAACCACAGTCCAGCGGATTTTCTGCAGCTGCCGCCAGCTTCACCGAATCGATAGCTGCAGCCCAGGTATAGAGGCGTCCACCGGAGGTGCACTTTGCTGTATCATTGTCAAAGCACCAGCTTTTCCCCTTCAAACTCGGCGTTTCACTGCTGTCTACGTAATTGAGGTTTTCCGCCATCCAAATTTGATCACCGATAGTTACGGTCTTGTAAACCTGACCATCGCGATTGTCCGTCAGTGTCTTTTTATCAGCATCGTACACGCTACCTGCCAGAGAAGAACTTGATTCCGCTTCGGAACTGGAACTAGTCGTTTCTTCGCTAGAAGACGACTTTGTTTCGTCACCACTAGACTTTTCACTCGAAGAAGATTTTTCGCTATCTGTTTTTTTCTCGCTGCTGCTGGATTCTACTTTCTTTACACTGCTGCTAGAGGAGACCTTGTCATTGGATTTTGAATCGCTAGATTCTTTGCTATCGTCCGAAACGATACTGCTTGAAGAATCGACTTCAGAGCTCGGATTGTCGGCCGAAACCGAAGATGAATCGTCCCCGCACGCAGCAAGGAAGAGTGCAAAAGAAAAGGCTGCAAGGGAAAAATGCTTCATAGGATTCTCCTTAGGTTTACTTGCAATATAACTTATTTTACCCCCGCCCCTTGTGAAAAATTGAAAATGCAGCTTTTTCGCAAAATGCGATACGCAAAATGCGAAAAATTACTGTTCAGCCTTCGCTTTTCCTGTAAAACACGTGCTCGTAATCTTGAATACGGTCACGGCGGCGGCCTGCGCGGGCGTGAATTCGAACTTGTGCGGGGCCGCGGATTGCTGTGCGCCTGCGGCCTGCCGTTCCATCAGGAGCGAGAGCCCGCGGCATTTCTCGGCGCTATCCTCGACGATTTCGGCTTTACCCTGCCCGACGACGCTTGCGTAAAAGCGCCCGCTCTTGCAATAAACATCCTCGTGGGGATTCTTGCGGATGCAGTCAAGTTTTTTGCCGACATGCGCGCAGTGGAAATACAGTTCCAGGGCTCCGTCCTTCAAGCTATACCCGAACGACATCGGAATCATGTAGGGCATGCCTGCGTCTGCATCGTCCACCATCGCGATATGGCAAGTCGTGCACTGTTCGATAATCTTCGCAATATTCTCGTCGCCTAAAACTTCTCTATCCTTGCGTCTCATAGAATACCCTTCTCTAAAGCCAGCACCTCGAGCCTCGAACCTCGAACCTATTTTCCCTAACCACCAACCACTGTTTACTAACCACTTCCTACTGTCTACTTCCTACTTCCTACTATATCTTTCGTCTCTCGTCTGTAGCCGCGTAGCGGCGTTCTCCTCATAGAGGATAACTCTACTAAGGCACTAAAGTGCCTAGTATCGTTTATCTCGTCTATTTCTCCTACTCATCCCACAGCTTGTGCATGATTACGGGCCTGTTCTTCCCGGCTTCGGTTTTATGTATCGTGAGTTTGCCGGTGCTGTCATAGCTAAATTGGTCGCCGACGCGTTCGCCGTTCACATAGCTCAAGCTATCGCGAAGCACTCCGCTTGCATACCAGTTGCGCATGATTCCGTGCCGCTTGCCGTCTTTCCAGAAACTTTCGCTGGCAAGTTTCGCTCCCATGCTGTCGGGGTAAACTCCTCGTACATCAGTTGGTGTCCCGGCTTGAAGTAGCGAATCGTTGCCGGAAATCTTCCGATACTTTGTTCAAAATTCGCGGACTGGTCTAGGTTGCTTTTTTCCAGAATCCCGCCGACATCCCCTACGAACGAAGTCTCCGCGCAGAATTTGGCGTTGTGGTTTTCGCATGCGCCGTAAATAATCCCGCCGGCACTCAGGTCGCTTTCGCGCACCAGGTTTCCGGACTCGCTGAACCAGCGCCATACGGAATCGCGCTTGCCGTCCTTGTTCCAGTATTCCTGCTTTATGGGAGTCCCGTCGGCCCTGTAGTAAGTGACCGTCCCGATGAGGGCACTGTCTGTCCCGGTAGAATTCTTCCCGAGGGTGCCGCGGATTCGGACTCTGCCTTTACCGCATTTTGCCGAGTCGATTTTATCGTCCAGGCTTTCGTAGTACAGGGCGAATTCACCAGAGAGACGTCCCTTCTCGCAAGAAAATTCTTCAAGCAGTCCGCAGTCCTTGGAATAGCGCTTCAGGTAACTTTTGACGGAACCTTGTCCGTCTTCGGCCGATTCGATTTGCCTTGCGGGGTCCCATTTGGCATGGCAGTTCCCTTCTTGCCGTATGGCCCCGTTGTCGTACCACATTTTCCAGATTCCAATGGCGCGTCCGTTCTTGTCGTAATGCTCCTCGAAAGCCTTTGAGCCGTCGTAGTGCCAGCCTTCCCAGTCTCCAACGGGGTGGTCTTCCTTGTAGTACCGCTCGGCTTCCTTCTTGCGGCTGTTCAACCGTTCTACGTAGTAGCTCGTCCACTTGCCGTCGCGCAGCCCCTTTTTGTAGTACCCGATCATCGCCACGTCACCAAAGCCTGTCCAACGCTTGAACTCCCCGTGCGGAACGCCGTCCTTGTAGGGGATTTCGAGTTCCTTGATGCCGTCGTTGTACCACTCGTTCCTTTTTAAGATTTCACCGTCGGGATAGACCCATACGGACGTCTTCTTGACGCCGTTGGCGTGTTTTGCAATCACCTGTTCTTCGGCCCGTTCAAAAGAACAGGCGCAATAGAGCATGCAGAATGCGAAAATATGTGCAAAAACGGAAACCCTCATGGCAATCAAAGTAGAAAAAAGGTAATTTCTAGTTGTGAAGGATGAAATGAAAAAATCTATTGCCGATACTTTTAACGCCAAACTCCGTACACCGTGGGTCTGGCTCGTGATAGTCTTGACGCTCGGACTTACCGTATTGTTCTATTTCTCGCAAAAACCGCAACTGGTCATTTACGGCCGGCACGTCAAGTCCCTGGCGGAGTACCAGCTCTTGGAAACGGGCCTGATGCGCTCCATGGAGCATGTGCGGTCGGGTTACGGGGCCGATTCCCTGCTGGTGCAGTCCCAGACAATGACTCTTCGCGAAATGACGGTGTCTTTCTCCCGCGAGATGGACGAGTTGCGCTTTTTGGGTTCCGATATCCCGCAGTCCAACATGGTTAACCGCTTTGAACGTGAAGTGCTGGGCAAGGTTTCCGGGATGCGTCGCTATGTGGGCGCCCGTCTGGCTTGGCACGAAAAGTGCCGGAATGTCGCCTTGAAGGTGGAGTCGCTCTCACCCGAAGTCAGGGGCCCGGCAAAGGACATCCTCGATTCGGCGCGGGCAGGTATCCCCGTCGTGCGTCCGGCTGGCTTGGTGCTGCCCGATTCGCTTGTGGCGGAATTCGATTCCCTGCTGTTGGAGAACGGCGACCTGGCCATCGCCTGGAGCAAGTTCGACAACGATGTCGCCATGATGTACAGCATGGACCTGGTCCAATTTTTCCAGATGAAGACCTTGGACGAGGTCTCGCTCAAGTCGCGCATCCCGATGGTGTTCTACTTCCTGTCTATCGTGCTCCTGCTTTCCACCTTCTTCTTCCTGTTCCGGTCCAAGATCTAGAATATGTTCTCGCAT
Organism: Fibrobacter succinogenes; assembly: GCA_902795385.1. Classification (GTDB taxonomy): domain Bacteria; phylum Fibrobacterota; class Fibrobacteria; order Fibrobacterales; family Fibrobacteraceae; genus Fibrobacter; species Fibrobacter succinogenes_P. The sequence continues at coordinate 4,488 of CADBLC010000103.1, forward strand.
TTCCGTACACGTAAATCGGCTTTTTTCAATATCGCTTTCCTGTTCTTGTTGGCGGCGGTCTGGATGATTTCGTACATGCAGCCCGTGCTTCGCAGTTTTCTCAAGGAAGACCACATTTTTTACGGGAAGGTCAGCTATGCGGCCATCCCCAGCCTCTTTGGCGGATCGAACATCCCGTTTTTGGACAAGACGTATTTCCAGCTGAACGGCGACCCCGGTGCGACGTTCGTCCTGTATGCCTCTCGCGATATGGTCGAGGAGATGGCGGAATGGTTCAGCTTTTCGTCGAAGGATGTCGAGGATATTGCAGTCCAGGTGAGCGCGGTGCGCATATCGGATAACAGGTTCATCGTGAAATCCATCTCTACGTCCGAATACGAATTGGACTGGGATACGCTTTCGGAATACCAACTGTATTATAGCTTGCTCGGGCTTGGGCTTGTCGCGCTTTCCCTGGCAGGTGCTCTTGTGTTCGTTGTGCTTGGTGTAAAGTGTAGACGCTAGATGTTTCGCTTTTTTCTTTTCGTTGTGCTGGCCTGTTTTACCGCCGTGAGTGCGTCCGGCAGGCCGGATACCCTGTACGTGTCTGTCGCCGGGAACGGCTTTGGTGCGGTAACGAAAAATGCTGTCGGTGTCTGGTGGCCCGCGGTGAAGGCTCCGGCGAAATCGAAGGACGGAAAGTCGCAGAATATGGCGAAGGCCGAAGTTGTGGTCTGGTTCCATGGCGGCATGTCGAGCGGCAACTGCCAGAAGGGGCTTGTCGCGGGGGATGACTTTGCGAAACTTTATCCGAATGTAATCGTGGTGAGCGCATCTGCTTGCCGTACGGACCATTGGGCGACCGAGAAAATGATGGCCGCGGTCGATGCGGCGCTCGACTCGGTTGCGGCACGTCGCGGTTCTCCGGTACAGGATGTTTCGCTGGTAGGTGTCTCGGACGGGGCGCTGGGAGCAATCGTCTATTCCGCGCAGGGCAAGCGCCGCGTGAAGGACCGTCTTCTTGCAAGTTCGTTCGGCAAGGTTCTGGGCGACGCTCCGGCAGTCGCCAATGCAGGCCCCAAGATGCGCGACGGTCGGTGGCGTTTTTTGCAGGGCGGCAACGACAGGCTTTTCCCGTCGGCACAGTCTAAGCCTTGGATAGAGGGTTTCTGCAAGGAGGTCCGGGCGGACTGCATGCTCCGGTTTGACCCCGCTGGCGAGCATGACTGGTCGTACTGGCGCGAAAAGCACCCGGATTGGATACGCGAGGCTTTTTTGCTGCCCACCCCTTGACAAAACGGGCGAATTTTTCAAAATTTGGTGCACCACGCGGATGTGGTGGAACTGGTAGACACGCTAGATTCAGGTTCTAGTGCCTGCGAGGGCATGAAGGTTCAAGTCCTTTCATCCGCACTGAAAAACCGTCGGAGTCATCCGGCGGTTTTTCTATATATAAACGCATGGAAGACATCCTGACCGAAATCCCGGACCATCCCATCGAGGGTGAACGCGTTGTTCTGCGGCAGCTGGACAGCCGTGACTGCGATGCGCTGTATGCCGTGATTGACGAAAGCCGGGAATTTTTGGCGAAGCGCTTGCCCTGGCCGGGGGAGTGCAACTCTTCCGAAGACGTTTTTGCGCGGGTCGATTCCTGGAACATGCAGGCGCAGATGGCTAACGGCGCCTGTTGGGGAATATTCGAGAAGGTAGATGGCGGGCTTCGCGTGGCCGGCTGCATTGTTCTGGGCTGGGTGCAGTGGGCGCACCTTTCCGCGAGCGTGAGTTACTGGCTCGGCGAGAAGTTCACCGGCAGGGGTCTTGCGACCGAGGCCCTGAGGCTCGTCTCTCGGTTCGCTTTTACGGAACTAGGCCTCCACCGGCTCGAGGTTTCGGCGTCCGTATCCAACGTGGATAGCCAGAACGTGGCCGTCCGTGCCGGTTTTACACAAGAGGGCGTATCCCGCGATTTTGAGCGGAATAACGGGATTTTTGAAGATCACGTGCGTTTTTCGCGCCTCGCGAGCGACCCTGGTTTCTAGGGTAAACACGAAAAGTCAATTTTTGTTGCCCCGCGGGGGCGCTTTCTGCTATCTTATATAGTATGGAAAATGGAGAAAATATAAAGTTGACGGAACCCGATGTTCTGCAGTACACCAACTTCAGGGTGTACCTCAGGGACTATTACGAGTTCAAGAAGAAGACCCTGCCGGCCTTCAGTCTGCGCTTTTTTGCGGAAAAGGCGGGCCTTTCCAGCCATGCCCACCTTAAATTGACCATCGACGGCAAGCGCAATATTACCAAGGGCACGGTCACCAAGCTTATTCACGGCATCGGCCTTGAAAAACAGCGTGCCGCGTATTTTGAAAATCTTGTGTTTTTCAACCAGGCATCGACCGACGAAGAAAAGCACGCCTATTACGAGCAGCTGGTCAAGTGCAGCCCCCGTTCCAAGCTCCACAAGATGGACAAGGCCCAGTTCCGTATTTTCAGGGAATGGCACCACTCCGTAATTCTCGAGATGGTGACGCTTCGTGGCTTCAGGCCTATTCCCGAGGCCATTTCCAAGAAGCTCAATGGCTATGTGACCCCCTTCCAGGTGCAGGAATCCTTGAACCTGCTCGTGGAGACCGGCCTTTTGGTGAAAACCGCGAACGGATACCGCCAGCGTGACCCGATGATTACCACGGACGACGAGGTCCAGGACATGATGGTGAAGCTTTATCACCAGCAGATGTTGCGCATTTCCGCCAATATGCTGGGCGCCCTGCCCGGCGATCAGAGGGATTTTTCAGCTCTGACGTTCTCGATTAGGCGCGAAGATTTCCCCAATTTGAAGAAACACATCCAACTAATGCGTAAAGAACTACTAGATTTCTCTGCGAAAGCTGGCGAAGCCGATGACGTTGTCCAGGTTAATATCCAGTTGTTCCCGTTGACTCGAGGAGTGTGATGCGTTTTTTTAAATCCATAGCTTGTTGCTGCATAAGCGCGTTTGCCCTTGTCGGTTGTTCCGATTCCAAGGCGACTGCCGGTATTGAAATCGGCAATCCGTCCCTTGCTGATGCGGATACCGTCGCCAAGGTTGCCTTGGCGCTTACGGCCGATTTCTCTGTGGATTACGATGATGTGAAGGTGCTGGCCAAGGGTGCCGCCAAGGATGAACCCGTGCTGTTGGATTCGTTCTCCATGGCCCTGACGCAAGTGCGTTCCTATTCCAGCTATTACGTGAGCATCAATTTCGACGCGACGCAGGGACTGCCGCTGTGGCCGGAAGAAAATGCGGCGGATTCTGTGATTGGCATTTCCTTTACCGAAGGTTCGGCTGTCGATGACGCGTTCAGCAACATCAATCTCAAGGACGAAGGATTCCTGAAGGAAATCGGCGTATGCTTCAGGCCCGAAAGGGCGAATGCGGCTATCCGCGGCAAGGTCCTTGTAAATGGCGATTACGTGCCGTTTGAATATTCTCTCTCGGCTATCCAGAACATGACTCTGCGCTACCATTTCTCGCAGGTGGAATGGGTGACCGACAGTCTTGTTAATTTGTCTGTAGTATTCCATGTGCGCTACTTTGTGGACGGTGTCGATCTTGCTTCGGCTGCGGTTTCCGATGATGGAGTTATCCACTTCAATGCTTCTGAAAATGCCGTCCTTTGGAACAAGCTGAACCAGAGGTTCATCCCGAGCTTCCGCCCGCTGCGCTTTGAATATACGGATGCCCAGGGAAACCAGGCCGAAGACTACGTCAAGGATATCTGGGACGGCATTGTCGGTAAGATGAGCGACAATACTATTGAGAACGGGGACTTCTCGAAGGGAATGGACCACTGGGTGTTCTTTACCCAGCTCAATGGAGAAGCGACAGCCAATATTATCGAAGAGAAGAGCGGTGGCCACATTCTTGAGGTCAACGTGACCAATGGCGGCAACAAGTCTTACAGCGTGCAGCTAATCCAGGAAGATGTTGCCCTTGTTGAGGGCAAGAAGTACAAGTGCGTATTTACCATCTGGTCGAATGTCGAAGGCAAGATAACGGCACGTATCGGAACATACGATGACTATGAGACTGTGGGCTTCCAGGAACACCCGATAGTGAAGACTACGGGCCAGTCGTTCGAGAAGGAATTCTCTCCGAGGCAGAGCACTCCGTTCGCTCGCTTCGAGCTCAACCTGGGCAACGAAGTCCGCAAGTTCTATATCAAGGAAGTGAAGATTTACCGAATTGAAGAGTAATCTGGAATTTGGTGTATGACGAAAGGCGGTGGATTTCGGTCCACCGATCACGCAACTTGAATAATATATGCTGAATTCATCAATTGAAAGTGGCTTAATACGTCTCATTTTGCTCCAAGAATGGTATACAATACTTAAATCGTTCCCTTTGAATGTAAAATCGTAACAAGGAACCCAATGCCAGTTAGAGGCGTCGAAATCCTTTGTGTTCTTCTCAAGGTCACCCGAAGAATAAAGCATGAATACGGTTCCTTTTTTCTTGAGGGCCTCTAACCACAACGGCTTTAAAGTGTTTCGGATATAAGAGGCTCTATCTGACGATTTAAAGGAAACGTTCTTGTAACCAAGAAGATTTGTGCACATCTTTTTTATTCCGCTATAAAGAGTGCTCATCGTAACGCCGCCATCACTGAAGTTCGGGTTAATGTCTTTGAATACTGCGTTCATGTTTTGACAAATTGTGGCTTGAAACATCCAGCAAACAGTGCTGGCATTTTTATCTTCGTTTTTATACTTTGCATAGTTGACGGCGTAACTGCGCAATTTTTGGCCAGCGGTGATTTTGTGCCCTTTAACGGCTTCAAAAGAACCTTTTTCGTAAAGGTCCTGCATGCATTTTACAAACTTTTCAGGATTTTTGTGCACAAAATCGTACATAATTGCGGTTGAACCGCAAATGGGGTAACTTCCTTGTATTAAGTTGTCTGAGGGAAATGATTCTGTTGCGGGGCTGTTCATTACGTCACCGAAAATTTTGTTAATTCCATTTCCGGCTGAACCGGCTCCCCAGAGAATATTTTTTATTCCGTTTATAACATCTTGTTTTAAAATTTTGCTCCAACATCCTGCCACCGAGGATTTTTCAAAATTGTATAAAGCTTTTTCAACAGGATCGGTTGGTGTTGTATTGGTTCCGGTGTTAGTTCCACTGCCACCAAGATTTTCTAGCCCTTCAAACTTTAGACTATCTTTAATTATTAAAGACGTTCCCTTTACGCTATATTTTGCGTTGACGTTTGCTGAACGACTGAAAATGAAAGTTTCTTTGGCTGCACGATCTTTTCCGCCAGGAACTTGTGCTTCCATCTGCACAATATCGCCTTCCTGAAAGCCCTTGCAATCTTTGATATAGACGGTCTTTGTTTTGCCCTTTCTAAAGCTGTCACTAGTGAAAGAAACTTCTTTCCTGCTTGAGTGAATCGTCTTTATGTGGATTTTTGCCATAAAGCTGCCGTTATTGGCCAAAGAAAATGAGGAAATTTTGTTCATGTTGTGTACTCCTTGTTTTTGAATAAGCTTTTATAAGAATAACTTAATAACACAACGAAAAAGAAAATTGTATGAAATAAATAAACAAGTTTCTATGAAATTTAACGTATAAGTTAACTTCATTTTACGTAAGAACGGGTCTTCGTTGATTATTTTACTCCTGCCGGTAAGGCTTCTTGTTCCAGTCAGGGGAGTTTCGTTTCCGAAGGTGTTGAATGGTATAGCCTTGGATGCAAGAATCAACCTTTCTTTAGCGAATGGTGTTGAACGCCTTTTTTTGCGCTCTTTCAGGGGACTTTTGAGGCTTGTTTGGACTGTTTTTGGATGCCGTGAACGCTTTTTTTTCTAAATTTACGGCCGAAAATTTAATGCCCGTGGCGCGGTGCCGCGGGGTTTGAGGTAACCCATGTTCCGTGAAGTAAAGAAAGAAGAGACGTTTCCACAAATAGAAGAGCGCGTGCTCGGCCTAAATAGAAGAGCGCGTGCTCGGCCTGTGGGACAAGGACGAAAGTTTCAAGAAGTCGCTTGACAGCCGTCCGGAAACTGAACCGTACACTTTCTACGATGGCCCTCCGTTTGCAACGGGCCTTCCGCACTACGGTCACTTGCTTGCCGGTACCATCAAGGACATCGTCCCGCGCTACTGGACCATGAAGGGCAAGAAGGTTCCGCGCGGTTTCGGTTGGGACTGCCACGGCCTCCCCATTGAATCTCTCGTGCAGAACGAACTCGGTCTCGCTGGCGTTGCCGAAATCCAGAAGCTCGGCGTCGACAAGTTCAACGAAACTTGCCGCGGCAAGGTGCTCAAGTACACAAGCGAATGGAAGAAGACCGTTCGCCGCATGGGCCGCTGGGTCGACTTCGACAAGGGCTACAAGACCATGGACAAGAACTTCATGGAATCTGTGTGGTGGGTGTTCAAGCAGTGCTTCGACGCCGTACAGCCCGGCTCTCGCCACTCCGCTTTCGAACTTCGAAACGAACCAGGGCTATAAAGACCGTCAGGATCCGTCCCTCACGCTGATTTTCCCGATCAACTCGAGCGAGCCCAAGTTCAAGGACACGAGCATCCTCGTGTGGACGACGACCCCGTGGACTCTGTACTCCAACTTCTGCATTGTTGTGGGCCCGGACATGGACTACAACCTGGTGGAACAGGACGGCAAGAAGTACTGGATTGCCGCAAGCCGCACCGCCGCCTACTTCAAGAACCCGAACATTGTGGATACCTGCAAGGGCTCTGAACTCGTGGGCAAGGACTACGAACCGCTTTCCCGTATCTCCGATGAATTCGTGACGCCGGACCAGCTGTCCCGCCACTACAAGATTTACCCCGCCGACTACGTGAGTACCGAAGACGGTACTGGCGCTGTGCATACCGCTCCTTCCTTCGGTGAAGAAGACTTCCAGAAGGGCGCTGAACTCGACCTCGGCCTTTTCGACCCGCTCGATACCGAAGGCAAGTTCACGGACAAGGTCCCGATGTGGAAGGGCATGGGCGCCAAGGAAGCCGACAAGGAAATTATCCGCTTCTTCAAGGAACAGGGCCGCGTGTTCAAGCAGGACACGATTGTGCATAGCTACCCGCACTGCTGGCGTACCGGTGTTCCTCTGATTTACCGCGCCCTCAAGACTTGGTTCTTGAAGATTGACGCCCCTGTCACAAGCAAGGACGGCGTGACCAAGACTCTGAAGGAATGGATGGTCGAAAATAACCAGACCGTAAACTGGGTTCCGGACCACATCAAGAACGGACGCTTTGGCAAGTGGCTCGAAGGCGCTCGCGACTGGAACCTTTCCCGTAACCGTTTCTGGGGTACGCCGATTCCGGTGTGGCTCTCTGACGACGGCGACATGATTGCAGTCGGTTCTATCGAAGAACTTCAGCAGCTCACCGGCGTGAAGCTCGACGAC
>CADBLC010000104.1 GCA_902795385.1 Fibrobacter succinogenes
CTTTACAAACAACAATTCACCGCCATGAGCCCGAACTAGCTGAAAGGCAGCGACGATGATCCGGTAGTGGCGCTTCATAGGAAGGTCCTATAATTATGACTTGGATGGCGTTAAAAATGTTAGGGTGCCTAGCCCTGCTCATGTTCGGTATGAAGTCCATGAGCGAGGCTTTGCAAAAAATGGCCGGTCCGCAGCTCAGACATGTGCTCGGAACCATGACCACGAACCGTTTCACGGGAATGCTCACCGGCATGTTCGTTACAGCCTCAGTACAAAGTTCGACCGCCACCACGTTGATGACGGTCTCTTTTGTTAATGCGGGGCTCCTTACGCTCATGCAGGCCATCTCGATTATCCTCGGTGCCCACATCGGTACGACGGTAACGGCATGGATCATGAGCCTCGGGTTCTCGTTCAACATCGCGAACTTCGTCTACCCGGCGTTCTTCATCGGTATCATTCTCGTGTACCTGAACAAGAAGCGCGTGCTGGGCGAGTTCCTGTTCGGTGTCGGTTTCCTTTTCCTCGGTCTTACGACCCTCAAGGAAACTGGTTTCGCGGTAGTACAGGATCCGGGTGCGAGCGCTTCCATCAGTTCGTTCTTTGCCCGCTTCAGCGACCCGAACTTCTTCAACTCGCTGTTCTTCCTCGTGATGGGTACGGTGCTTACCCTGTGCGTGCAGTCTTCTGCCGCCATCATGGCCATCACGATGATCCTCTGCTCCACTGGCGTGCTCCATATTGACCAGGGCATCATGCTCGTGCTTGGCGAAAACATCGGTACGACGATTACCGCGAACATCGTGGCGCTTTCCGCCAATACGCAGGCTCGCCGCGCGGCCCTTGCTCACTTTACGATTAACGTGATAGGCGTTATCTGGGTAATCATCGTGCTCAAGTGGTTCCTCGCTGCCGTCTGTAACGTGGTTGGCTTCGACCTCTCCATCCACATGGGCGAACCGGGTTACGAAAAGAACCTTGCGAAGATTTCCGTGGTGCTCGCCACGTTCCACTCGGCGTTCAACGTCTCGAACACATTCATCCAGATTTGGTTCATCAAGTACATCGAAAAATTTGTTTGCAGGGTCATTAAGCCCAAGAAATCCGACGAAGAGGAAGATTCCCGCCTGCACTTCATTAGCTCTGGCCTGATGGGCACTCCGGAACTCTCGCTCCTTGAGGCCCGCAAGGAAATCAGCCTGTTTGCGACCCGCACTCGCAAGATGTTCAACTTCGTACCGAACCTGCTCGAAATGAAGGAAGAGAACGACTTCGTGAAGTTGTTCGCCCGCATCGAGAAGTACGAAGGCATCAGCGACAACATGGAAATAGAGATTGCGAAATACCTGAACCAGGTGAGCGAAGGCCGCCTGAGCCCGGAGAGCAAGACGACCATTCAGGCAATGCTCAGGGAAATTTCCGAAATCGAAAGCATTGGCGATTCCTGCTACAACATGGCGCGCGCCATCAACCGCAAGTTCCGCAGCAAGGAAGATTTTACCGCGGAGCAGTACGAGCATATCAAGCATATCATGGGCCTGTGCGACAAGGCGCTCGAGCATATGATAGCTGTTCTCGACGATAGCCAGCAGGTGGATGCGAACCGTACGCTGAACCTGGAAAACGAGATTAACGACTACCGCAAGCTCCTCAAGGAGAAGAATGTCGACGATATCGAAAACCAGAAGTACAGCTACCAGATGGGCGTGCACTACATGGACGTGGTGAACGACTGCGAAAAGCTGGGCGACTACGTGGTGAATGTGGTAGAGGCTCACGCCAACAAGAAATTCTCTACATAAATTTGCCTATAAACGTCGCCATACGGCATCGCGCTCGCACTCGCTGTATTTTTATACAGCTTCGGTTCGCGCTCTTTGCTACTGAGACTCCGCGCTTTAGCGCGGGAAATGGGCTTTGCCCATTGTTCGTCGAAGGATGTCGTAATCATATCTTGTCGGAAACTTGTTTCCGTTTCAAGATATAGATTAGGACCTTGCTCGTTTCTAGGTGAATTTTGAAGATAGGCTTTTCTAGTCAAATTCTGATTTGTAAAATCCATGTAAAGTGTAAATAAAACCTTTGCGAAGCTTTTGTTTTAGACATTGCATTGACTGTATTGTGTTTTTATCTTGGTGATTGGAAAATCCGCAAACTATGAATACAATCTACATTGTTGAAGACGATTCCGAAATCCGCGAGATGGAAGCTTACGCGCTTAAAAGTAGCGGTTTTGATGTGAACGCTTTCGACTGCGGGAAGGGCTTAGACGAGGCTGTTAAGACATGCGTGCCCGACCTGATTATTCTCGATATCATGTTGCCGGGAGAAGATGGCCTAAGTATTCTGAGGCGCCTCCGCGCACAGGACGCTACTAAGAGTGTCCCTGTCATCATGATTACTGCCAAGGGCTCTGAAATCGAAAAGGTCAAGGGTCTCGACGCGGGTGCGGACGATTACATTGCAAAGCCTTTCGGTATTCTGGAATTCATTTCGCGCGTCAAGGCACTGCTCCGCCGTGCGGGCACGCTGAAAGCCGATTCCGAGGAACAGACTTTGCTATCGCTCGGGGGTGTTTGCATCGATATGGGCAAGCGCATCGTTACCGCCGATGGCGGAAACGTGGAACTCACCTATAAGGAATACGAGCTCCTGAAACTTCTCATGTCTCAACCGGGGCTCGTCTATTCCAGGCAGCAGATTCTGGAAAAGATTTGGGGCATCGATTTCAAGATGGACACTCGAACGGTGGATATGCACATCAAGACCCTCCGACAAAAATTGGGTGAGCAAGGGTCCATCATTCAAACCGTCCGCAATGTAGGTTACAAGGCGCAATGAAGGACCGCATAAGATATAGCTTGATCTATATGGGGGTGATTGCAGCCCTGTGTGCGGTTTACTTTACAATGCAGGTTTTTGAAGGGGAAATGGCGGGCCAGCTCAAGAGCCAACTTCGCGAGAACCTGCGCCTGATAGAGACTGCGTATGTCGGGGAAGCCCTTGGCGACGAGCCTCAAAAGCTTTCAAAGTTTGCAAGCAAGGACCTTCGCATAACGCTCATCGATTCGAAGGGAGGAATCCTTTACGATAGCGATGCCGAAACGGTCAAGATGGAAAATCACAATGACCGCGAAGAGGTCATAGATGCCTTTGCGAAAGGGGCTGGCGAAGATCTCCGCTATTCCTCTACCTTGCAGGCAAAGGTGTTCTACTTTGCCAAGCGCCTGAATGATGGCAAGGTGCTGCGCCTCGGAATGCGCCAGGCGAACTTGCAGCAGGTATTTTCCAAGACGATTCCGTACCTTATTGTTTTATTGGCGGCCATTGTCGCTGCGGCAATTCTCATTGCAATCGGGCTTAGCCGAGCCTTCATTAGTCCGCTACAAAAGCTGGTGGACCAGTTGGGAACTCCCGAGTGGATGAAAATAGAGAACGTCTACAAGGAAATCGCACCGCTTGTCAATACCATACGCAAGCAGGATCTTGAGCTGCAGTTGACCATCGAGCAGCTCTCGAACGAAAAGCAGAAGATAACGCACCTGAAGGACGAGTTTACGGCGAATGCTTCTCACGAGCTGAAGACGCCGTTGACCTCTATTTCGGGCTATGCGGAACTTATCGAGAACGACATGGCAAAACCTGAAGATGTCAAGATGTTTGCGGGCAAAATCCACAAGGAAGCGCTCCGCCTGCAGTCCATCGCGAACGACATCATCACGCTCTCGAAACTGGATGGGCAACAAGGCGAACTGTTTGACCTGAACGAAAAGGTCAACCTCTGGAACGTGGCGCACGGCTGCGTCGAGGACCTTAGCCTGAAGGCAAGCAAAAAATCCGTATCAGTCTCGCTGGATGGCGATAAGGCTGCGGAAATCCAGGGAAACTCGAAACTGCTTTACGAGATGGTCTTTAACCTAGTGGATAACTCCATTCGCTATACGGAGCAAGGCGGCAAGGTTGCCGTTGTTGTTGAACCGGGCGCTATCGTGGTGAAGGATACCGGCATCGGCATTCCGGAAGAATGCCAGTCGCGTGTCTTTGAGCGCTTTTACCGCGTAGACAAGAGCCGTTCCAAGGAAACAGGTGGAACGGGGCTCGGGCTTGCTATCGTAAAGCACATAGCGGAAGTTCTCCACGCAACAATACAACTGAATTCGGCTGTCGGATTCGGTACTGAAATTAGGATTGGATTTAAAGTATGATTCTTGCAATTCTTAAAATGATTGGTTGCCTTGCACTCCTCATGTTCGGCATGAAGACGATGAGTGAAGGCTTGCAGAAACTCACTGGCGGACACCTCCGCGCCGTTCTTGGTACCATGACCAAGCATCGCCTGGGCGGACTCCTTACAGGAACGTTCGTTACCGCGGCCGTGCAGTCCTCGACGGCGACGACCGTCATGACGGTCAGTTTCGTGAACGCGGGCTTGCTTACCCTTGTACAGGCCATTCCCGTGATTATGGGCGCGAACATCGGAACTACGGTTACGGCGTGGATCATGTCGGTATTCGGTTTCCAGTTCAACATGAGCAGCTTCGTGTGGCCGTTTTTCGGGCTTGGTATCGCTCTCTCGTACGTGCGCAAGAACAGCGTGAAGAGCTTCGGTGAATTCGTTTTCGGTTTTGCGTTCATGTTCCTGGGGCTCACGACTCTCCGCGAGAATGCGGTGGCGATGGACCTCTCGCACAACCAGGCGGTCATCGACTTCTTCGCGTCTACGGGTGGCTGGGGCATCTTCAGTACGCTCCTGTTCTTGCTCTTGGGCGGCATCCTCACGATGTGCGTGCAGTCTTCTGCCGCCATCATGGCGATTACGCTTATCCTCTGCAGCAGCGGCGTACTCCCGATTTACCAGGGCATCGCTCTTGTGATGGGCGAGAACATCGGTACCACGGTCACCTCGAACCTCGCGGCTCTCTCGGCGAGTACGCAGGCGCGTCGCGCGGCATTGGCGCACATGCTCTTCAACGTGTTCGGCGTGGTGTGGGTGCTCATTGTATTCCACCCGTTCGTGAACATGGTCTGCCACCTGGTGGGCTTCGACCCGAGCTTTGTGCCGCATACCGAAGAAGAAATTGCCCAGGCAAGCGTGCGAGTGACCTATGCACTCTCCGGCTTCCACACGGCATTCAACATCTGCAACGTTCTTATCCTTATCTGGTTCATCAGACCGATGGAAAAACTCATTTGCAAGATTATCCGCGAGAAGGAGGACCCGGAGGATTTCAGCATCAAGTTCATCAGCGCAGGCCTCATGAGCACTGCGGAACTCTCGTTGTTCGAGGCCCGCAAGGAAATCAACCTGTTCGCCGAACGTACGCTCAAAATGTTCCGCTTTGTGCCCGAACTTGTAAAGCTTAAGGACGAGGGTGAGTTCGCGAAACTCTTTGCACGCATCGAAAAATACGAGGGTATCAGCGACAAGCTGGAAATGGAAATCGGTGAATACCTGAACAAGGTAAGCGAAGGACGCCTAAGCCCCGAAAGTAAGACTAAACTGCAGTGCATGCTCAAGGAAATTTCCGAAATCGAGAGTATTGGCGACGCCTGCTACAACATGGCCCGCGTTCTCAATCGCAAGTTCAAGTGCGGCGAAGATTATACCGAAGAGCAGTACACTCGTATCGATGGCATGATGAAGTTCTGCGACCGGATGCTCTCCCAGATGCTCCTGGTTGTCGAGAACAAGCCTGAAGCCAATCCCAAAACGGTCCTTTCGCTGGAATACGAAATCAACGATTATCGCAAGTTACTCAAGGAGCTCAACGTGAACGACTTGAACGCACAGCGTTACAGCTACCAGATGGGCGTGCATTACATGGATTTGATTAACGACTGCGAGAAATTGGGGGACTATGTTGTAAATGTGGTGGAAGCTCATAACAATAAGAAGTTCGCATAGCTCATTTCTAGGTGAATTTTGGTAATCATCATCGCCGTACGAAAGTGCGGCGATTTTTGTTTTGTGTCTCATATAATACGGTGTGTATCATGGCGAAAATAATTTTTTATTATAATTTAAATTTTGTTGAATTTTTATATAAAAACGCCAATTTTGTATAATAAAAACTATTGACTTTAGTTTCGGGCCTATTTAAATTATAGGTATGAAACCGATTACTGAATATCAAGACTATCGAAAATACATGCGCGACTATTACGAGGAACGCAAGCGCTCTTCCTTGTTCTCGTGG
>CADBLC010000105.1 GCA_902795385.1 Fibrobacter succinogenes
TTACCGGGGTGTCGAATTCGCGAAAGCGGTCGTACGTGAAAAGTTCGGTGAAAAATTTGAGAGCGGGATATGCCCGGACAGTACTCCTCCGGACATATTCCGGCTCCGATTCGCCGTCAATACGAACGGGACCCTTCTCGACAGCGATATCATCGATTACCTCAACCGGGAAGATTTCCGCATTTTCCTCTCGCTCGACGGCCCGGAACAGCACCACAACATCTGCCGCAGGCAAGTCGGCGGGGAAGGGAGTTTCAAGCTTATCGAACCGCATATCCCGGCGCTGTTGCAGCTCGACACGGTCGTCCTCTCGGTCGTGACTCGCGAAAACATGCACACGCTCTCCGAAGCGGTGCGCTGGGTACAGGCGCAGGGATTCCGGAACATGACGACCTCCGTGGATTTCGACGGCAAATGGATGGGGGAGGAATTCGACGTCCTCGCCGCCGAATACGCCAAGCTTGCGCAATTCTGGATTGAACTGCGCCGCAAAGATGTCAAGTTCTACCTCGGTACCATCCAGGACAAGCTCAAGTTCCGCCTGACAGGCGCGCGCCACCGCACCTCCAGCTGTCACGTGGCCGCGGGAATCGTCGCCTGCGCTACGAACGGGAATCTTTTTCCATGCACGCGGTTTATCTCGAGCAAGCCGGACGCTCCGTACATCCTAGGGAACGTCTTCGACGAACCCACAAGCATCTTTGACGGGCCCGTCGCACGCGATATCCGGGACTTTTTCGACCACGACAAGGAAGACTGCAAGGGATGCGCCATCCGGTTCCGTTGCCACGGGCACGAATGCGCCTGCACCTCGTTCTATTCCACAGGCTCCGTTCATGGCGTTTCGCCCGAAGTCTGCACGCACGAGCGCATGCTCGCCGCCATCTGTGACGATGCTATCTGCGACGACGCCATCGTCTAATTTTTATAGATCTGGGTCACGGAAAAATGCAAAAACGTCCAAATTAATCTTTAAAAATATCTATCGGACCAAATTAATCATATATTTGCATTAGGTCCATGGCGGTATTTGGGTAAAATAAGGGGGACTCATGTCAAAAACAGTCTTTTTGGCCATTTTATTCATTACCGCAGCCGCCTTTGCCTTGAACAGGGGCGATACCATCCGTATCGTGTACGATTTGCAGGGCGGCGTCAACAACCCGAATAACGTTTCTACCTACACGAACGACGACAATGACTTGGGCCGTATTTACCTTAGGCCGCCCACCAGGGAAGGCTACGAATTCCTGAGTCACTGCGCATTGGGGCGTAGTCGCAAAGATGCCTGCACTAGATGAATCGGGCTGCGCGCTGGTCCACGATGCAGCAGAACTCTATGGTGCCGTGAAATTCGCCGACAGCTTGAGTGACAAGTACAAAAGAACCTGCATATTCATCGAAGACGATATCGTTGTCAACAAGAATCTCCTGGCAGCCGACGGAACCCCGAACGAAGGCGAGCATTACTGGTGGAAGTCTTTTAAAGATTTTGCGGGGGTTATCGAAGGCAATGGACATACCATTTCGGGGCTTTATGGCGATGTCGGCTTGATTTCGAATGTCTATGCCAATAACGTGGTCATCCAGAACCTGGGAATCAAGGACTCGTACTTCAGCGGGCCGGTTGTCGGTTCTTTCGTGGCTTCCCTGACGGGTTACGCCCTTTTAATGAAAAATGTGTACAGTACGGCGACTGTTGTCAGTGACGGCAACTATTCTCATCGTGCAGGCGGTTTAATCGGGAAACTCGATGGCCAAGGAGACGCATGTCTGGATGTACTTGATGCTCCTCCGGACAGGTCGCCAGGCGCATACGAAATTTCATATAGCTATTATCTAGACTATTCTTTCGCTGTGGAGATTGAAAACGCCTATTACGCCGGGCATATCGCTGGGGTAGACGGCGGGGGACTTGTCGGAATTGCCGACAACGTCTCTTTCAAGAACGCTTTCTTTGCCGGAACGGAAGATGTATCGGGAAAATTCGCTGTAATTGGAAAAATTATGCCGAAAGGCTGCCATCCAATCTCTCCCGATGACATATCTATTGAAAATACCTTTTACCCGGCAACTTTCGAAGCAGATGAATTCAAGGCCACCGCGGCCGCTGCCACAGAATTTACGGACGGGACCCTTCTTGCAAAGCTTGTGAACGGATCCGATGTCCCCATCTGGGTGCAGGGGGAGGGCGACGCCTATCCGAAACTGAACGGCGTGTTCTACGATATTACCTACACTCTGAATGGCGGCGTCAATGACGCGGCTAATCCGGTGCATTTCTCCCCAAAACAGGAAATCTCCCTGCAACCCGCCACAAAGGAAGGCGATGTCTTTGAAGGCTGGTTCCTCGACTCGAACTTCACGATTCCGGTCGAAAAGATTGCCGCTACGGCGGAAGGAAACCAGAAGCTTTTCGCCAAGTGGCAGAGCGGCTATTCCATCACGTATGTGAACGATGATACCTACCAGTACGGCTTGCGCCCGAATCCGACTTACCGCTATGCGGATTCCGCAACGTTCAAGCTGAAAGAGCCTATTGGAACGGGCCGCACCTTCGACGGCTGGTACACAGATTCAACGTTCACCACCAAGGTAACGGAGTTGCCTACAGGCAACACGGAAGACATCGTCCTTTATGCCAAGTGGATTTCTCACGAAGTAAAACTGGTTTACAACCTGAACGGCGGTACGATTGGGACGGGTGAGAATCCAGACAAGGTCATGAACGGTGAAAAAATCCTCTTCAAGACTCCGACCCGCGAAGGGTACGTTTTCGATGGCTGGTACGATGGCAGCAAACAGTATGGTTCCCTGAAAAGATACCGGAATGAGCCGTACCTTGTCAATACCGAGGCAAACCAGGTTACACTTTACGCAAGATGGACGTACGAACCCAAGAAACCGGAAGTCGATGCCGATGGCTGTTACCTGGTGACCAACGCCAACGAGCTGTACTACCTGAATCCGTACTACAATAGCAATGCCCAGGCAGAAGGCCTCCCGTACAGGGCGTGTATCAAGATAATGAACGATATCGTCGTGAACCCAGGCCTGCCGCAGGAACGTTTGGCAGTTATCGAATGGAAACCCCTGAACGGCCTCTATCCCTTTATCGGGACCATTTATGGTAACGGCCATGTCATCAACGGGCTGTATATGGATTATGAGCTTAGTTACCCGGGCCAATTCTACGGGTTAATATCCAGTGACGTCTTTGACGGTGAATATCCTGAAGTCCGCAACCTGGGGATGAAGAATTTCTTCTACCACAATACGTTCTACACCTATACGGTATACATCAATTACAAGGGTGCCCCAAACAATTGGCGACATCAAGGGCCGCAACAAGAAAGCACGACCCAACTATGGCGTTTACTTCTAGAATCTAAGCAGGCTGTATTATTTATATTTAGCCTGTGAACAGCAATCCCTTCGAACTCATCAAGACAAGCGACAAGAGCAAGGCCCGCCGCGGTCGGCTCCATACCGCCCACGGCGTGGTGGAAACGCCGATTTTTATGCCGGTGGGCACTCTTGCGAGCGTGAAGGGACTTTCTTCGCGGGACCTGCGCGAAATGCAGGCGCAGATTATCCTCGCGAATACGTACCATCTGTACTTGCGCCCGGGCACGGAACTCGTGGCCAAGATGGGCGGCGTTCAAAAATTTATGGGCTGGAACGGCCCGATGCTCACGGACAGCGGTGGATTCCAGGTCTGGAGCCTCAAGGAACTTCGCCACATTACCGAAGAGGGTGTGGAATTCCAAAGCCATCTGGACGGTTCTCGCCACATGTTCACTCCGGAATCGGTGATGAAGGCCCAGCGAGAAATCGGGGCAGACATCATCATGGCCTTCGACGAATGCACGCCTTACCCGAGCACCGTCGAGGAAGCTTCGCAATCGCTCGACTACACGCTGGCCTGGACAAAGCGCGCGATGGATTGGCTCCGTAAAAACCCGCCTGTCCACGATTACCCGCAGTATTTCTTCGGAATCGTGCAGGGAGGCATGCACAAGGAACTCCGCCAAAAGTCCATTGACGCGCTCAAGGAAATCGCTCCCGACGGCTATGCGATGGGAGGTCTCTCCGTAGGCGAACCCGTCGAAACCATGTACGAGATAGCCGATTTCTGCACGGATTCGCTGCCTGCCGACCGCGCACGCTACGTGATGGGGGTGGGCACGCCCTGGAACCTGCTGGAACTCATCAAGCGCGGCGTCGACATGTTCGATTGCATTTTGCCTGCCAAGAACGCGCAGGACGGCCTCGTTTATACCAGCAGGGGAGTGCTCCGTTACAAAAATGCCAAATTTGCCGATGACAGCTGCCCACTTGACCCGGAATGCGATTGCCATTGCTGCAGGAACTACACCCGCGCCTACGTTCGCCACCTGTTCAAGACCAAGGAACCCCTCGGCTGGACGCTTTCGACCATCCACAACCTGCATTTCTACCTGCACTTGATGCAACAGGCCCGTAACCATATAGAATCGGGTGATTTCGAACACTGGATTTTGGATATAGTCCCACGTATCCAACAAGAAGCGGAATAAAAATATAGATTTTCCCAAAAAAGGAGAAAGTTTATGTCCAAAGTCGTCTTTAGCCTGTTAGCAAGCCTTTTTATCGCTGCGCCGGTTGCCGCCATCGAAAATGGCGATACTGTCTATGTCGATTACGACTTGCAAGGCGGGGTGAATAACCCGGACAACATTGCATTCTTCATATACGATGCATCCAACAGGGAACAATATCCCCTTTTGCCGCCTACCAAGGAAGGTGCCGATTTTTTGGGCTGGTACACGACGACATCCACTCCTCTTGCCAACAATTACAAGAAGGATTCTTTTTATCCATACGAAAAGCCAAATCAGGGAAATAAGTTGAAAATTCATGCACGCTGGGGTGTAGTATCTAAAAGGCCGCAAATGGACGACGCAGGCTGCATGCTGGTGCACGATGCTGCTGAACTCTATGGTGCCGTAAAGATCGCCGATAGCACGTTAAAAAAAGTCTGCATTTTCATTGAAAACGATATCGTCGTCAACAAAAATGTCTTGAAATCCGATGGCTCTGCAAATAGCGGTGATTTTTACTGGTGGAAGCCGTTTAGATATTTCGTGGGAATCATCGAAGGGAACGGCCATACCATCTCGGGCCTATACGGCAACGTGGGCCTAATTCAACAGGTTCAGGAATACAATACCGTTATCCAAAATCTGGGAATTACGGATTCTTATTTCAGCGGCGAAAATGCCGGTTCCTTTGTATCGACCGTTGAATTCGGAGGCCTTAAGCTTAAGAACGTATTCAGTTCAGCATCTGTCCGCAGTACAAGTGGCTACGTCGGAGGCCTTGTCGGTTCTATCAACAGCTTTGGCGACCTTTGTCTTGACCCTGCATTCCCTCCGCTCCCGGCACCGTCTCCAGAACCGGACAGGAACCCCTCCGCATACGAATTCATGGGAAAGTCGCCAGACTTCTTTTCGCAAATCGAGAACTCCTATTCAACCGGTTACCTGATGGGTAAGGAAGGTGGAGGTCTTGTCGGTGCTGTCGACAATGTTTCTTTCAAGAATTCGTTCTACAACGGCAAAATCGACGTGTCAAATACTTTTTCTGGCATCGCCCTGACAATAAAAAAATTGTGCATGAGTGTCTCGGATAATGATGTATCCGTAAAAAATGTATTCTATCCCAAAGATTACTTGAATGACGGCTACGAGGGCACCCCCGCGACGGCTACAGAATTTTCCAACGGGGCCGTTCTCAAGAAATTGAAGGACTCGACCGACATTCCCGTATGGGTGCAGAACTCCGGCGACGCCCACCCGAAACTGAGCGGCGTATTTTACGATATAATGTACATACTGAACGGCGGTACAAACCCGTCCAACCCCAGTTACTACACGCCAACTTCACGAAGCTCGCCGAAAAGATCCCTTCTACGGCGCAAGGCAACCAGAGGTATTACGCACGGTGGGAGAGCGGATATTCTATCACTTACGTGAACGACGGCAAGTACCAGCGCCCGACACAACGCAACCCGACCTACCGCTATGCGGACTCTTCGACATTTGTCTTGAAAGAACCCACGATGGATGGCTATACATTCGAGGGCTGGTACACGGATTCCACATTCAAGACCCGCGTGACGGAACTGGTCCAGGGGAACAAAGACGACATTGTCCTCATCGGCAAGTGGAATAACGGGCCCCTCAATATCCGCAAGGCGATAGCACCGACTCCGTTCAAGATGGAACGCGCCCGCAAGTACGATATCAAGGGCCGCTCCCCGAAAGCGCACCCCAACTACGGCGTTTACTTCTAGAACCCCATTTGATTTTGGAGCCGCAAAATTGTATTTTCTGGAAGATGATAGAGTTTAAGGCTCCAGAGCTTTCTGACCGGGTGGCGGTGGCAAATGCCGTGGCCGACTCGGGCTATACCGGCAGCGATGCGAGCTTCGCGAACATTTTCCTGCTCCGCCAAAAATACGGCACGAAGATTGCGTTGCAAGACGGGTTTCTCTTCCGCTATTACAATGGGCAAGGGAGCCGCAGGGGCTATGCTTTTCCGCTAGGGACAGGGGATCCGCAGGCTTCCTTGAAGTTGATTGCCGAAGATGCCCGCAAATCGGGCCGTCTGCTGGAATTCTGCCTTGTCACTTAAACAGGTTCTTCATCTTCTCGAGGAAGGATTCTTCCTGCGCGGTTTCCTTGTCGTGCCTGAGTTCCGCGAGTTTCTGGTAGAGTTCCTTCTCTTCGCGGCTAAGGTCCTTCGGGATTTCCACGCCGATGTTCACGTAGAGGCTTCCACGGTCGCCTCGCTTGTTCAGCGGGTACAGGCCCTGTTCGCGCAGGCGCAAGATGCTCCCGGCCTGGGTTCCGGCCGCAATCTTGATCTGCACTTCGCCACCGTCCAGCGTCGGGATTCGTTGCGTTCCGCCAAGGACCAGCTTGTGGACCGGAACCTTGATTTCGCAGTGCAAATCGTCGCCTTCGCGGGTGTAGAAGTCGTCGGGCTTTTCGGCAATGACCGCCAGCAAATCGCCGCAGGCACCGCCGCGAGGCCCGCAGTTGCCTTCGCCACGCAGGTTCAGGTACTGGCCCTCGGCAACGCCCGCCGGAATCTTGATGGAAATCTCTTCCGTTTCCTGCACACGGCCTTCGCCATGGCAGTTGCTACACGGTTTCGCGATAACTTCACCCGTACCATTACAGGTGGGGCAGGCGCTCTCGGTAATCATCTGGAAAAATCCGCCCGTAGAGCGGCGCACACGACCCGTTCCATGGCAGGTGCTGCATTCCTTGATGTCCTGGCCGCCCTTGCCGTTACATTCCGTACACGGCGTGTAGCGTTTCAGGCGAACCTTCTTGGTGCAGCCTTCGAAGATTTCCTTGTAGCTGAGCGCCACCTTGATCTGCAAATCGTTTCCGCGCGGAGGACCGGCCTTGCGAGCACCGCCACGACGGCCACCGCCGCCAAAGCCGAATCCGCCACCGAAAATATCGCCGAATTGCGAGAAAATGTCGTTGAGGTCGAAGCCAGCTCCACCAAACCCGCCGCCACCAAAGCCGCCACCGGGGGCGTTAAAGCCGAACTGGTCATACTGCTTACGCTTCTCGGGGTTGCTGAGCACGTCGTAGGCCTCGGCAGCCTCCTTGAACTTCTCTTCGGCTTCCTTGTCGCCCGGGTTCTTGTCCGGGTGGTACTTGATGGCAAGTTTCTTGTAGGCGTGCTTGATCTCGTCAGCACTCGCGTCCTTGCCGACGCCTAGAACTTCGTAATAATCTCTTTTTTCAGCCATTTTGCCCTCCGGGCAAATTAGACGAGAGACGAGAGACGAGAGACGAGAGATAAATCTCCCTACCTTTTTCCCTAAAATCTCTAAATACAGTCGTCATAACAAAAAATCTTCTTTTAAACAAAAAGGATTGCCCCCCCAAAAGAGAGCGAATCCATGCATTTAAATGAGAGAGCGAAGACAAGTGACAAGAGAAAACTCATAGGCTGTTAATGCGGTTTAAATCATCTCTCGTCTCTCGTCTGTAGCCCGCTTTAGCGGGCGTTCTCTCGTCTAATTAGTCAACCACTTCCGCGTCGACGACTTCCGGACCGTCGCCCTTCTTGTCGTTCTTCGGCTGTTCAGAAGCGCCCGGCTGCGGACCCGGCTGGGCCTGGTTTGCACCGGCGGCCTGGGCCATGGAGCTGATCATGCCCTGGAGCTTGTCCATAGCGGCCTTGATCTCTTCCTTGGTGCCGTTGTCCTTCTTGGCCTTGATGTCGTCGATGGCTGCTTGCAGCTGGCTCTTGGTGTCGGCCGGGAGCTTGTCGCCAAATTCCTTGAGCTGGCCTTCAGCCTGGTAAGCCATCTGTTCGGCCTGGTTCCTGATGTCCACAAGTTCGCGCTGTTCCTTGTCCTTGGCAGCGTTAGCTTCGGCATCCTTCACCATCTTGTTGATTTCGTCTTCAGACAAGCCGCTGGAAGAAGTAATCTTGATGGACTGTTCCTTGCCGGTTTCCTTATCCTTGGCAGACACGTGCACAATGCCGTTTGCATCGATATCGAAGGTCACTTCGATCTGCGGCACGCCACGCGGCTTCTTCGGAAGGTCGGTCAAGTCGAACTTGCCGAGCGTACGGTTGTCGCGGGCAAATTCGCGTTCGCCCTGCAACACGTGAATCGTCACGGCCGGCTGGTTGTCTTCGGCGGTAGAGAACACCTGGCTCTTCTTGGTCGGAATCGTGGTGTTACGGTCGATGAGCTTGGTCATCACGCCACCGAGAGTCTCGATACCCAGGGAAAGCGGGGTCACGTCGAGGAGCAACACGTCCTTCACGGAGGAGTCGCCGCTAAGCACGGCACCCTGGATGGCGGCACCGATAGCCACCACTTCGTCCGGGTTCACAGTCTTGTTCGGTTCCTTGCCGAAGAACTTGCGCACAGCTTCCTGCACGGCCGGGATACGGGTAGAACCACCGACCAGGATCACCTCGTCGATTTCGCTCAAAGAAAGACCGGAGTCCTTGATAGCCTTGCGGCACGGTTCCATGGAGCGTTCCACCAGGTGGGCGGTCAGCTGGTCGAACTTTGCACGGCTGAGCGTGAGGTCCAAGTGTTTCGGGCCAGTAGCGTCGGCAGTGATGAACGGGAGGTTGATGTTGGTCGAAGTCGTGGCAGAAAGGTCGATCTTCGCCTTTTCAGCGGCGTCCTTCAAACGTTGCAGGGCCATCTTGTCCTTCTTCAGGTCGATGCCCGGATTGTCCTTCTTGAATTCGTCGTTGATCCAGTCGATGATGACTTCGTCGAAGTTGTCACCGCCGAGCATCGTATCGCCGTTGGTGGCCTTCACGCTGAACATGCCGTCGTCGATTTCCAGGATAGAGATATCGAACGTACCGCCACCGAGGTCATACACGGCGACCTTTTCGCTCTTCTTGGAGTCAAGACCATAGGCAAGGGCGGCTGCAGTCGGTTCGTTCACGATACGCAGCACTTCGAGGCCAGCAATCTTGCCGGCATCCTTCGTCGCCTGACGCTGGGAGTCGTTAAAGTAGGCGGGGACCGTAATCACGGCCTGCGTCACCGGCTGGCCGAGGTAGTCTTCGGCAATCTTCTTCATGGTCTGGAGAACCATGGCCGAAATCTCGGGAGGAGCGAACTGCTTGTCGTCCACCTGCACGCGCACCGGGTCAGAACCCGTGCCCACCAGCTTGTAGGGCATGTTCTTTTCGGCAGCGGAGCATTCGCCAGCCGTACGGCCCATGAAACGCTTGATGGAGTAAATCGTCTTTTCGGGGTTGGTGATGGCCTGGCGCTTTGCCACGTGGCCCACCAGACGTTCGCCGTTCTTGCCGAAAGCGACAATGGACGGGGTGGTGCGGAAACCTTCCGCGTTAGCGATGACGACCGGCTTGCCGCCTTCCATCACGGACACGCAGCTGTTGGTCGTTCCCAAGTCAATACCGATAATCTTGCTCATAATGAGTCTCCTATTTTTAAATTCTTGCCGCCCGCGAATCATTCCGAAAGGGGGCGATTTTTACGCCCATACATAAGCAAAACCCGTGCCAAATGCTAATAACTGGCAAAAAACGGCCGTTTTGTTTCGTTCTGAAACAAGAAAAGCCCCTAAACCGGGGCAAAAAAGGCGCGTTTCATATTAAAACACTCTGTGTAGGAGGGGAGGGGGAGGCATCCCCTTTGTCTAGGACGCGAAAAGTATCGCCAGCAGGGCCATCCACTCGCGGCGAGATAAAAAGCCCTCTACTTCATACAGGTTCTTTCCGCAGTACTCTTTTATTTTGTTGCCGTCCACTTCGTATATCGTGGGGCCGCAATAACGTTTTAGTTTTTCCCCGTCGAATTCCAGCAGGGTCTTTCCGCAATATTCCTTTATTTTATCCCCGTCTATCTCGAAAATGTTTTTGCCGTAATATTCTTTCACTTTGTCGCCATCAATTTCGTAAAGAGTCTTACCATAGTATTCCTTGATTTTGCCGCCTTCTATTTCAAGCAGCGTCTTGCCGTAATATTCCTTCAGTTTAGCCATGATATCCTCTTTTTTTGGGGGCTTCCATTTGAATATAATAAAAACCCCGGCCTTCTTTACGGGAGGTCGGGGATTTTTTTATGAGGGGGAAGAATCCCCCCATTAATCGTCAAACGTCTTCGTAATGTCCTTTGCACGAAAGGATGTCAATGAACTCACCATTGATACGATAGATTAGTCGATTTGCGTCATCGATTCTGCGGCTCCAGAATCCGCTGAGGTTGCCCTTCAATGCTTCGGGTATTCCGATGCCTTCAAAATTGTTGCGTTCAATGTCTTTAACAAGCTGGTTAACTCTTTTTAGAGTCTTTTTGTCTTGTGTTTGCCAGTAGAGGTAGTCGTCCCAAGCTTTATCGGACCAAATTTTCTTCATTAGTCGTCCACCTCGATGAGTTCGTGTTCGACACCTTTCCCGGCGTTGAGCTGTTCGATGCCTTTCTTGAGGGCTTCGATGTCGCTTGCGTTGTAGCGGGGGGAGGGCTCGCGGACTTCAAAGGGGATGCGGCGCTCGTTGATGACATTTTTCACGAACATGTAAATGGCGGCAGAAGTGGACAGCCCCACATTGCTGCAGAACTTGTCGAAGCTTTCTTTGTCCTTGCTGTCGATGCGTGCGGATATCGTTGCCTGTGCCATTTAATGCTCCTTTGTTACCTTACAAATATACATTTATTGACTGCAAAAAGCAATAAATTTTAATAAAAATACTGCAATTTTATTCAAAATTCTGCAATTTGCGTAAAACTGCATTAAACATTGACGCTAAAAACCCCGGCCTTCTTTACGAGAGGTCGGGGCTTTTAAATGCGGGGGAGGCTGCGCGCGGTTTAGGATCCGCGGGAACTTATTCCCCGACTTGCAATTTCAGGGTCTTTCCGGCGGGGTTGCGGACGACGTAGACGCCGCTCCCGAAGCCGGCGGTCTTGAGTCCGGCCTTGAGGTCCGTGAGCGTCGCGCCGGCGTTCAGGCGGATGTTCCCGAGCTCGGAGCCCATCAGGTCGAATACCCTGTAGGTGCCCGCGGCCCTCGCGAAAGCATTTGCCATGCCCGCGGCTCCGGCGCCGATTTTCGGCTTGATGCCCGTGGTTCCGTTGCGGATGTCCTCAGCGCTGCCTTCGCTTTCGCCAAAGGCAATCCAGTCGAGGTTCACGTAGTCGCTTGTCACCATCACCTTGAGCACGTGCTCGCCTTCGGAGAGTTCCTTGGTGGTCGTTCCCTTGAAGGTGCCGTAGGTATCGAAATCCCCGGTGCCCGCGAGTGCGAGCGTGTCGGTAATCGGCTCGTCGTCCATAAAGAACTGCACGCCCGTGGTTTCGGAGCCAGTCGCGTACGAGAGTTCGAAGGGGAGGGCTCCGCCAGCCTGCACGTTCACGGTGTATTCCAGCCATTCGCCCTTCTGCGTGTAGCCCACGGCAAATCCGTCGCCGTTTTTCACGATGTCCACGCGGTCTTCGCGG
>CADBLC010000106.1 GCA_902795385.1 Fibrobacter succinogenes
TGTAAATTTAGTTTATTGTAAAAAGAATAACAGCCTATCTCGGGAAATAACAAAAAAGCGCAATTCCCGTCACCTGTTTTTGCGACCAGGCAAAGGGCAGAGGCTATACGCCACCACCTGATTGGCGACGTCACAATAAACGAAGCGTTCCTGATGCTCCCAGACCCAAATTTAGCCTTAAAATAAGGACCTTTTGTGCGTTTTCTCACCCGGTTATTTGCATCTATGCAAAAAATAGGGTATATTCAAAAAAACAGATTCAAAAGGAGTCTTTATGATGATTCGCCCTATTTTCAAAGCCTGTCTAGCTTTGCTGGTATTGTCCGAAGCTAGTTTTGCTGTAAAAAAAATTGCCATTTTGGAAACTACAGGCGATCCATCATTTTCGCAAGAAGAAAAAAATTATATCACTGACAAGATTCGTGAACGTGCGGTGACCATTTTGCCAACCAACCTGGATTATGTGATTATGACACGTGACGAAATTTCCGCAACAATCCCTCAAAAAAAATCATTAGAGAAATGTGAGGGCAAGTGTCTAGCCGAAATAGGCAAGAAGATTTCAGCCAACTTCGTGTGCCATGCAAAAATCAGTCAGGTTTTTGGTCAATATGCAGTGAACATAGAACTTTACGAAACCACAAGCGGCAAGTTGCTCGGAAGTTTCACCCAAAGGCAATCCTCAATAGAAACTCTTTTAGCAGATATTGAAAAAGAATCTGACCGTCTGTTTAAAGCAATCGCACCCACGAAGGGAAAAGATGATAAAAGTGAAGTCAAGCAAGCTTCAGCAACAAACACACAGACCCCCGTTTCAGATTATGTAGAAGATTCTCAAGGAAACAGATATCGCACCGTAACCATCAGGAACCAAACATGGATGGCCGAAAATATGAGATTACGGACAGAAACAAGCGTCTGTTACAATAAAGACAAAAAAAATTGTGAAACATACGGGGGTCTATATTCTTGGGATGTAGCACAAAAAATATGCCCTCCAGGATGGCGTTTGCCCCAAAAAATAGACTATGAAATACTCATGGATGTCGGATTTGACAACTTAAAAACAACAACCGGCTGGCGTGCTACAGATATCGGAAATTGCAATGGTAAAGACAGTTATAAATTCAGCGTCCTCCCTGCTGGAGATTATACAGCAATGTTCGCCGATCTCGGAAAGAAGGCATACTTATGGACTTCAACACCTAGAAGTGACGGCTATGCATGGTATGTACAAATTGGATGCAATTCGTCGGAATACATTTCCAATCTTTCTTCAAATAAAATGTCCGTGCGATGCATAAAAAATCCGTAAGAATCAACTGCGCAAAAGCAAGTGTTATTGAAGCGTCCTAAGCCAAGAAGGAAAAATGTTTAAAGAAACAATAAACGCATGGAAAAACTTTATTCTTGGCACATACGAATTATTTTTCGTGCCACATCAAAAATGGAAATCTAAACCCGAAACATTTCGTTCTTTCGCCCTCATTCTCGGATCAGCCATTATTGCCTGCTGCTTAATCGTTGCGGCTGCATGGACTTTAGTTTTTCTACTGCTTAACCAATAGCAAATAAAGGAATATAGCATATATGCGTACATTGAAAGGCTACATCGGCACAATAAATTATGATAAAAAAACAGGAAGCAGAACAGTAGAAACCGTTTCCGAAAAAGAATTTACAGAGCGAAGAGAATATAGACGCGAAAAAGACAGAATAATACGTCAAAAAATAGAAGCAGAAAAAAAACAACAGAGAGACAACAAGAACAATAACAATAAAAAGAAAAAGGAAATAAAGAAAGGCTATATGGATGGGCAGTGGATGAAAAAAATCTACGGGCAATAATAGCCAAGAAAAACACATCCCCAGCTCAAAGGATGGCAATGATACAAAAATGGCGGCTCAAGGCCGCCCATCTTGGAACAAGCTACCAGACGCTCATCAGCAACCTTATACACCGCTACCTGAATGGCGGAGTCACAATAAACGAAGCGTTTTAAAAAAGGCCCCCTGCAATTTGAGGGCTAGCCACTAGTCAGAACTTGACGAAGACTGCTGTGCCCGCGCACTCGACAGTAAATCTCTACCGCCGCTTGAGCTCGATGATCCAGGCATGGACGGTTTGCCCGGATCCGGCTCATGCACAACTTCGTAAGTACTATGCTTGGCATAAACAGTGTAATCGATATACTTGATATTTTCAAGCTCAGATCCATAACTTATAGCGAAATCAGACCAGCAGAGGCAATTGGCGCTTTCCTCCACATCAACAAATTTCATGACCAAGGTGTCCCCAGACATCGTCTTGGATAGGGTGCCTCCCAGCCTAGTACAGTTATCCACAACATAATACAGCGAGCCCGAGTATCTTCCGTTCGAATCCGGCTGCATATACGCCTTGGTGGCAGGCGTCGGAACCTTCCCCATCGGATAATCCGCAAAGCACCTTGTCGACACCTCAACATCCAATTCCTGCGGTCCCGAAGATGAAGAAGCCTCTTCCGTAGACGAACTGGTGTTCACAGCCGTCGTATCGACCACCTCCGAGCTAGACGATTCCTCGGCAGCATCCGAAGACGATAGAGTTTTTTCCGACGAAGAGCTTTCTTGTTCAGTCGAGGAACTTTCCTGTTCTACAGAAGAAGAGGATTCAGACACTTTCTTGGACGAAGAAGATTCCTTGTTTTTCTCCGATGACGAGGATACCTTTTCCGACGAAGAAGATTCCTTGCTTTTCTCCGATGACGAGGAAGCCATTTCCGACGAAGAAGTTTCCTTGCTTTTCTCTGATGACGAGGATGCCTTTTCCGACGAAGAAGACGGAGTTTCTTCTACAGAACTCGAGCTGTCGTGTTCCGGACCTACAGAATTTGAGGATGAAGGCGAATCATCGCCACAAGCTACGAGCGCCAAGGCAAGAGCCGCGCCAAAGACAAACGATTTCTTCATAGGAATTTCCTTCTATTTTACTCACCCCTCATTAAATAATATAGACATTTTTCCGGACGGTTGTTCGTAAAAAAATGATTTAATACAAAAGATGGCGGCTCGGAGGCCGCCATGACGTTTTTTAGTCTACTGAGGCGATAAGGCTCCGCCTTACTGACGTGTGAGCGTCTTGTACTTGATGGGCTTCGGGTTGTCGGCATCTTCGCCGAGACGCTTGCGACGGTCGGCTTCGTATTCGCTCCAGTTGCCTTCGAACCACACGACCTTCGAATCGCCTTCGTAAGCGAGGATGTGCGTGGCGATGCGGTCCAGGAACCAGCGGTCATGCGAGATAATCACGGCGCAGCCTGCGAACTTGAGGATTGCCTGTTCCAGGGCCTGCAACGTTTCGATGTCCAAGTCGTTCGTCGGTTCGTCGAGGAACAGCAGGTTGCCCGGCTTCTGCAGGTTTTTGGCCATGAGCACGCGGTTGCGCTCACCGCCCGAAAGCGTGGTGAGTTTCTTCTGCTGGGCGGCACCCGTGAAGTTGAAGAGTCCGCAGTAGGCGCGGCCGTTCATCTTGCGGTCACCCACCATAATCTCATCGTTGCCACCGGTGATTTCTTCCCAAACGGTCTTGCTGTCATCGAGGCTGTCGCGACCCTGTTCCATACTGATGATTTCCACGGTCTCGCCAATCTTGAGCGTACCGCCATCGGGCTTTTCCTGGCCCATAATCATCTTGAACAAAGTCGTCTTACCTGCACCGTTCGGGCCGATAATGCCCACGATGCCGGAGCGCGGCAGATTGAAGTTCAAGTCGTCGAACAGCACCTTGTCGCCAAAGGCCTTCTGCAAGTGTTCCGCCTGGATGACGATATCGCCCAAGCGCTTGCCGTTCGCAATGTGGATCTGCGCCACCTTGATCTGCTCGCGGGAATCTTCGGCGAGCAATTCTTCGTAAGCCTTGAGACGGGCCTTGCTCTTGGCCTGACGCGCCTTCGGGCTCTGTTTGACCCATTCCTGTTCGCGGGCAAGGCGCTTCTGCCTGTCGGATTCGCCCTTCTCTTCGCCACGGAGGCGTTCAAGCTTCTGGTCAAGCCACTGGGCGTAATTGCCTTCCCAAGGAATGCCGCGACCGCGGTCGATTTCCAAAATCCAGTTCGTCACGTTGTCGAGGAAGTAACGGTCATGGGTCACCAAAATCACGGAGCCCTTGTATTCGCGGAGGTGGCGTTCGAGCCAGGCGACCGTTTCGGCATCCAAGTGGTTCGTCGGTTCGTCCAAGAGCAACAAATCCGGTTCTTCGAGGAGCAA
Source organism: Fibrobacter succinogenes (assembly GCA_902795385.1). GTDB lineage: Bacteria > Fibrobacterota > Fibrobacteria > Fibrobacterales > Fibrobacteraceae > Fibrobacter > Fibrobacter succinogenes_P. The sequence continues at coordinate 4,249 of CADBLC010000106.1, forward strand.
GCGGCAGAGAGCCACGCGGCGCTTTTCACCGCCGGAGAGGTTCGTCACCGGCCAATCGCCCGGCGGGCAGCGAAGAGCGTCCATTGCAATTTCGATATTGCGGTCGAGGCTCCACAAGTCCTGCGCATCAATGATATCCTGAAGCTTTGCCTGTTCGTCGAGGAGCTTGTTCATCTCGTCGTCTTCCATGGGTTCGGCGAACTTCATGGAAATCTCGTTGAAGCGGTCAAGCACGGCCTGCTTCTTGGCGACAGCCTGCATCACGTTTTCCTTGACGGTCAAGTTCGGGTCGAGCTGCGGTTCCTGCGGCAGGTAGCCCGCGGTGCGGCCCGGTTCAATCCAAGCCTCGCCCTGGAATTCCTTGTCGATGCCCGCCATGATGCGCAACAGCGTAGACTTACCGGCACCGTTCTGGCCGATGATGCCAATCTTTGCGCCATAGTAGAAACTGAGGGAAATATCCTTCAGCACCTCCTTGTTGGGCGGATAGGACTTGGTCATCTTGTACATGTAGAAAACGAATTTTTCTGCTTTATTCTGTTCGGCCATAAATAGTGGTTAGGGGTTAGGGGTTGGTGGTTAGGGGTTGCGAGGGACCGCAACCTGGGTTTCAAGCAACAATATAACATTTTGGGGGATGATTTTAGCCATGTGACTTGCCAAAAAAGGTTAATTGTTCCTAAATTCTGGCCTCACCGCCCCAAGCCCAAGGAAAGACGATGAGCGAAGACATTTTGACCAAGATTGTGCGCATGCGCCGTGAAGATATCGAGCGCCTGGGACTGAATTTCGGCATCGAGATTCCGGAAGCACGCCGTCGCGGCCACATCGAATTCCTCGGGACTCCTGGCGCCATCCTCGAAGTCAAGCGGGCATCGCCCTCGAAGGGCGACATCGCTCCAGACCTGGACCCGGTCAAACTCGCTGCCACCTACGCCAATGCGCATGCCCAGGCTGTTTCCGTACTTACCGAAGGAAACTTTTTCAAGGGCTCGCTCCGTGATTTGATTGCCGTAGCCGACTCCATGGAAGAACGCACCAAGCAAGGGCTGCACGCCTGCGCGGTACTGCGCAAGGATTTTTTGCTGTTCGAAGAAGAAATCGATATCGCCTACCGCTGTGGTGCCGACGCGGTGCTCCTGATTGCAAGAATCCTCGACGACGCACAACTCGTGAAAATGGCGAAGCGTGCACAGAAATTCGGAATCCAGGCGTTCGTCGAAGTCCGCGAGAAAGACGACTTCCGCAAACTGAACCTCGTAATGGACGCCCTCGGCGAAGCTGCCGCGAAGACGATTGTCGCAGGCGTGAACTCGCGCGACCTCGCCACATTCCATACGGACCCGATGGTCCCGGCAGCTGTACGCAGCAAGCTCCCTGCAAAGGCCGTCTTTGAATCGGGCATCCTCAGCGCAAGCGACGCCGCGTACGCCCGCAGCCTCGGCTTCACGGGAATCCTCGTCGGCGAAGCGGTCGCCAAGAACCCGCCGCTCGCCAAGGACGTCGTGAGCGCCTTTGAAACGGGCAGCGAAAACGCACGAGGCAAGTTCTGGAAAAAGATCGCGGAACGTCGCGACGCCAAGCGCGAAGCCGCAAAGCAGAGCCCGCTGGTAAAAATCTGCGGCATCACCCGCGAAGAAGACGGCATGCTCGCCGCCGAAATGGGAGCGGACTTGCTCGGATTCGTGTTCAGCACCACAAAACGCCTTACCACCGAAGAATTCGTGCGCAACTTTGCCTCAAAAATTCGCGCGTCCCGCACACCTGAAAGTACGCCGCTCCTCGTCGGCGTCATCACCGACCCGGATTCGCCCGAAGGCAAGACCGCCATCAAGCTTGCGCACGAAGGAATCCTCGACGCCGTGCAGTTCCACGGA
>CADBLC010000107.1 GCA_902795385.1 Fibrobacter succinogenes
TGGATGAATAGCATACCGATAATATAAATCTTTTAACGCAAAAAGTGCGTAGAAAAAGATGCTATATTTTGCAAAAAGTTTCCCATGCCCTGAAAAGCCTTGAGAGAACCCCGTGAAAGCCGGGGACGGTCGCGCCGCTGTAAGGGAGGACGAAACTGGCAAGAACCAATGTTCGGAAACGGATGTGAAGGAGCCAGGAGTAGGACGATCCCCGAGTCAGAAGAACTGTGGGAAACTGCTGAACGAGGAAAGATGCGAACGACGTCCTTCTTTAAAGCCGCGCATTCTGCGCTGCCTTTTTGCTGCATACCCCTGACGGTGTGTGGCCTTATGGCTTCTTTTGCTTCTGCAGAAGAACTTGTGCAGGATTTGGGGACCTCGGAGGTAGTCGAATCACCGGACTATCTGCGCGCAAACGATGTCAGCTATACGGAAATTTCTTCTTCGGCGTGGGAGGGCAAGGCTCTTACCGCGGCGGACCTTCTTTCGACTCTTTCCGGAATTCAGGCCTACAAGCAAGGTGGGCTGGGGAGTTTTCAATCGATATCAATTCGTGGCATTGCGGCACGCAACATCATGATTTGCGTAGATGGCGTGCCGTTGAACGATGCCAGCGGCGGCGCCGTAAATCTTTCTGCAATCGACCTGAACCAGATGGAAAGGGTGGAGGTCTACAAGGGAAACGTTCCCGCAAAGTTCGGCGTGGCGGGTATTGGCGGCGCAGTCAACTTCGTGACAAAGAATGCCGTGCAGAAGGGTGGCCGCGTTTTGGCGTCGTATGGCAACCATAATGCCTGGGAAGGTTCATTCCAGGTTTCTGCCCCGGTAACGGACAGCATCATGTTCGCGTCTTCGTTTGCGACAAGGCATTCCGATAACGATTATGAATACCTGAACCGCAACGGCACACAGTATAACAAGGATGACGACTATACTACCAGGCGCGAGAACGCGGAGTATACGGATGTTTCGGGAAACATGCAATTCCGCATGTTGCACGGGAACGGTTACTTCTCTACGTTGTCCATGTCGGCATCGCACTATGAGGGTGGAAACCCCGGTAAGGAAGAACAGCAGACCAAGGTGGCCGAGTTTGTCGGCGAATCGGCTTTTTTGCGCTATACGCTAGAATCGAAGGGATATTTTGACGACGCCCTCTTTTTGCTGGGCGGTGTTTCGGGCCGATTCGACAAGAACCTTTCGAGTACGTATTATCCGTTGGACCATCTAGGTTACGGCAATAACCAGTTCCTGAAATACGGCGCTGCTACGTATAAGGTTGTTCCAGAAGTTTCGGCAGATTTCACGCCGGTCGAACAACTGAAAGGTTCCGCCCGCTTGGCGGCGGAGTGGGAACGCGCCGAAGCTCGTGGAGATTCCAGGAACTGGGCGCTGGACCGCTTGACAATGATGGGCTCCGGTGATTTGTACTATCAGATATTCAAGCATGGCGGACTCGGTGGCGAAGGATCGGTGCAGTTCCTTAAAGATCGCCTGGATGATGGTGTCTTTGTGCAGCCTTCCGGTACACGCGAGTTAAAGAAGGCTTCTGACCGCGAAACGACTTTTGCGGGCCGCCTTTATTCGCGACTGGGCGCAGCCGAGGCCCCGCTTACGGGAGAAGTCTCTATTGGCCGGTTCTACCAGCAGCCGCAACTCATGGAACTCTACGGGACATTCCCCGGAGCCCTTTCGAATCCGGATTTGGAACGGGAGAAGGCGACCAAGTTCGAAGCTTCCGGATTTTTCCGCTTTCCGGGAAACCATACGACTTTGCGTGCGTCTTACTTTGAGTCGCATATCGAAGATGGAATTTGCTGGGTTATTTCCATAGAAATGCTCCGCGCCGAAAATATCGCACGGTCGTTGATTCGTGGCGCCGAATTTGAATTGAATAGCAGCCCGGCCAAATTTATGGACCTTGTGCTGCGTACGACTATCCAGAAGACGGAAGACCGCTCGAATTCCAATGCCTATAGAGGCAATATGCTCCCTGGGGAACCGGACCACTCCTATTTTGCCGAAGCCACGTTCCATCTGCCGTTGCATCTGGATCTCTCCGGTTCGCTGGAATGGAGAAGCGTCATTTACAGCGATCGCGCGAATCGCATGGACCAGCCTGCTGTTGCCAATTATCGTGCCAATATTGCTTACAGTCCTTTTGAGAAGACGCGCCTCGCCTTCTCCGTGGATAATATCACTGACGAAAAATACAGGAATTTTTATACGCCGTTCCCCATGCCGGGGCGGGAATACAAGTTCACAATCATACAGGGGTTCTAGCCCCCGCGCTTAATAGCGTAAAGCCAGAAAAGGAAACAACATGAACAAGATCAAAAAACAATCTCTGCTTGCACTTGCGGCTGCCGGACTCACCTTCGGCCTTATGGCTTGCGGTGACGATTCCAGTTCTTCGAGCGGCGTTGACCCGGAAGAAGAAGACGTTTCCCTGACGGGCGTCGTCTTTGGTTCGGACTATAAGACTGGCGAACTCCGCTGGATCGACAAGGACGAAAAGATTTCTGAAAAGAGCCTTTCGTTCTATCAGGATTCCAAGGTCATTGTCAATGGTTCCGACCTTTACGTGCTGGAACGCATGGGCGCCGACAATATTACCCGAATTGATCCTTCGAAGCTTGAATCTGACGGCGAAAAAGCCGTGGTTTGGCAGGTTTCCCTGGATGACGATGCCAACCCGGTCGACATGGCTTTCTCTGGTGAAGAAGCTTGGGTGGCTCTCCAGAACGCCGACTCCCTGGTGAAGATTTCTACCAAGGATGGCAAGGTTAGCAAGTCTATCAAGACGGGCAAGTTTGCTTACGAAGGCGAAACGTCTCCGTACGTTGCCGACATCGAACTGAATGATGGCAAGCTCTACGTGTTGATCCAGCGCTATACCTACGACGCTGCGACCTGGACTTCTACCTATCCGCTCGGCCTTCTTGCCATTTACGATGCCAAGTCCGGCGACCTGAAGGATACCGTACAGCTCAAGGCCAAGAATCCGGCGGCGATGGCTTTCGTCGATGGAACCCTGTATGTGGCCAGCACTGGCGAATACAACGCTGCTGGCGGTACCGATGCCGATGAAAACCGCGGTATCGAAAAGGTGGACCTCGAAAAGAAAACTTCTGAAATCATCGTTACCGGCAAGACTCTCGGCGGCGGCATTTATGCTTTTGCTAACGAAGGTTCCATTGCCTACGTCGGTATCTACAAGGCTTGGGGCGATGTACCGCTTTCCAAGGTCGATCTTGCGAAGAAAGAAGCCAAGAAGATTGAAGGCGTTGCCGATGCCGAAGGCTCTATCGCCGTGGCAGACGGTATTGTCTTTATCGGTGACCGCAGCATGGGTGACGAAAAGCTCCTTAAGTACGATGGTTCCAAGGTGTCTAAGCTCGATAACCCGAAGGGTGCCCTTCCGGCTTATAGCGTCGCGCTTTTCTAATCGTTGCATTTTGCTATGAATCTTTCCCCGCCGTTGGCGGGGAATTTTTTTATGGGCGGGAAAAATTCTAATTTACGGATATGCAAAAAGTCGATACATGGTACAAGGCGGAGGGCTGGTGCCCTGCCGAGGAATACGAACTGGCTAGCTACCTGCTCTTTGAGGCTGGCGTGGCGACGCTCGAGGAACTGGACCCCAAGGCGGAAGGCCGTACGGACTTCTGTTTTTATACCGGCGACAAGGCCGAGCGTGACCGCATTGTCTCGGAATTCCCGCAGTACCACTTTGTGCTGAGCGACGAGCCCGCGAAGGATTGGGACAAGTGGTGGCGCGACCGTGCGCAGCCCGTGTCCGTTTCCCCGCGCCTGTGGGTGCGCCCGCCTTGGGTGGAATTTACTCCCGAGAATCCTGACGCGGTGGTGCTTGAACTCGAGGCGAAAACGGCGTTCGGTACCGGTGAACACGATACTACGAGCAGCTGCGCCGCCCTCATGGAAAATATCGACTTTACGGGAAAGACCGTGCTCGACATCGGTACGGGTACGGGCATTCTCGCGATGTTCGCCCGCCGCATGGGTGCAAAGCTTGCGGTAGGCACCGAAATCGACCCGCTTACCATTCCCTGCATTGCCGAAAACTTCGAACGCAACGGGTTCGGCGAAAGCGACTGCATCCTCGGATTCTTGGATGCGTTCAAGGACGGAACCAAGTTCGATGTTATTTTGTGCAACATGATTCGCAGCGAACTCTGGCCGTTACGCGATGATATCGAGGATTTGCTCGCCAAGGGCGGCGAACTCATTATTTCGGGCCAGCTCCTCACCGAAAAGGACTATATCCTCAAGTGGTTCGAAGAAGCCGGCTTCACCGTAAAGCAAGAAAGAATTAGTACAGAGTGGTGGAGCGTGCTCGCGGTTAATGCCTAGTCATTATTGCGAGACGATAAAACAATCCGCTTTTATTTCCCGCGTCGCCTGGAACTGAACTGTACGGGCGGCGTATTTTTGTTTCCGCCCCTGTTGCCGCCGTTATTGCGACCATTGTTGAAGTCGCGGTTGCTGCGGTTCTTGTTGAAATCTCGCCTGTCGCGGTTGGCATGGAAATCGCGGCGTTCGTTGTTGCCAGATGCGTTCCCGAATTGCGCGGCACGTCTCTCCCTGCGGGCGGAATTTTCCCAGCGTCCCTTCTCGCCAACCTTCTTCGGTACGATGGTGACGGAACGCTGTTCGCGTTTTTGCTGTTCGCGTTCGCGGTACTCGGCGTTGCTTTCGCGTTCCTTACTCGGGAAGAATTCCTTGCCTTCGGCCTTGGCGCTGCGGCTTAAAAGCAGTCGTCCAATCTTGCCGAGTTTGAGGCGTTCAAGTGTGGCACGGATTTGCGGGCGATTCTCCGGGATGTACCAGAAGAAGAATTGCCGCTGGCTCTTTTTTTGTTCCGGAGTCTTTGCCACGTAAAGCGGTTTTCCGTCGGGCGAAAGTTCGCTGTAGAACATCTCGGTTGCAATCGTCATCGGCGTGGGCGTAAAATCTTGTACCTGCTCCAGCTGGAATCCCAATTGCTTTGTCTCGAGCGCGAGTTCGGCCATGTCGGCCTCGGTGCATCCGGGGTGGCTGCTGATAAAGTAGGGGATAATCTGCTGGCGCTTGCCGATGCGCTTGCATTCGTCGTCAAAGAATTCCTTGAACTTGTGGAACAGCGTAAAGCTCGGCTTGCGCATAAGCTTCAGGACTTCGTCGCTCGTATGCTCCGGGGCCACTTTTAGGCGACCGCTCACGTGGTAGTCAATGAGTTCGCGGGCGTATTCCTCGTGGTCGCGGCGCAGTTCCGCATCGTCGGTTTCTTGCAGCAGCATGTCGTAACGCACGCCACTTCCGATGAACAGGTGCTTTACCTTCGGGTGGTTGCGTACTTCGCGGTAGAGCTCCAGGATTTCCTTGTGGTGCGTGTCCATGTTGTCGCAAATCTTGGGCGTGAGGCAGCTGGCGCGGGCACACTTTTGGCAGCGGCTCTGGTCGCGGCCGCGCATGTTGTACATGTTGGCGCTCGGGCCGCCCAAATCGGTGATGGTACCGGCAAAACCGTCCATCTTGGTAATCAAATCCACTTCGCGCAAAATGCTTTCGCGGCTACGGCTTGCAATAAATTTGCCCTGGTGCGCGTTGATGGCGCAGAAACTGCAACCACCGAAACATCCGCGGTGCGTATTGATGCTGAACTTGATCATGTCGAACGCGGGCACGGCTCCGCGCTTTTTGTAACGCGGGTGCGGTTCGCGGGCGTACGGGTATTCAAAGCTCTCGTCCAGCTCGCCGTATTCAAGCGGCGGGTACGCGGGGTTTATTACGACGGTCTGTTCTGCGACATCTTGCAGAATGCGGCGCTGGAACCACTTGTTGCATTCAATGTCCACCTTGCGGCAGTTTTCCATCTGTGTACGCTTGCTCGCGAGGCATTCCTCGTAACTGGCGAGGCGCAAGTCTTCCCAATGGTTGTTCTTGGGGCGCGAGGTAGGCTGTTTGCGGAACAGAATTCAGGCTCGAGAAGGGTACTCCCTTTTTCAAAAGGCGCACGATTTCTTTGAGGGGCTTTTCTCCCATGCCGTACACGAGAATGTCGGCTTGCGTATTGAATAAAATACTCGGCTTGAGTTTGTCGCTCCAGTAATCGTAATGCGTCACGCGGCGCAAACTCGATTCGAGCCCGCCAATCAACAGCGGTACATCGGGGTAGAGCTTCTTTAAAATTTTTGCGTAGGTGTACGTGGCATAGTCGGGACGGAACCCGGCCTTGTTGCCGGGAGTGAACGCGTCGTCACTGCGTAGGCGCTTGGCGGCGGTGTAGTGGTTCACCATGCTGTCCATGCCGCTCGAAATCGCGAAGAACAGTCTGGGCTTGCCCAACTTCTTGAAATCGCGCAGGTCGTCGCGCCAGTTGGGCTGCGGCAGAATCGCGACCCTCAATCCTTCGTGTTCAAAGAGCCTTCCCACCACGGCATGCCCGAAGCATGGATGGTCCACGTAGGCATCGGCACTCACGATAATTACGTCCACGTAATCCCAGCCGAGTTCGTCCAGGTCTTCTTTGCAGATGGGTAAAAATCGCGGGTCGTAGGTGGCCATATCGCAAAATGTAGAAAAAAGGCTGTTTTTTTATGGAAGGCTATTGGAATTACGCGTCTTTTAGTGTATTTTTCAAAGAGAAATAGAGGAGAATGAGATGCATTTGTTCAAAATATTTCCTATAGCCCTGTGCTGTGCCGCCGTGTCGTTCTGGGCTTGTGGCGACGATTCCAGTTCCGGTCCTGCTGACCCGAACGATGAAAACAATCCGGCCTCTTCCGATGACGGCCAGCTGTTCCACCTTTCGAGCTCTCCCAAGAGCAGTTCCTCCGTTCCCGAACCCACTTCGTCGGAACCGCGTGGGCAGTTCGTTCCGGAATCCTCGGCAAGCGGTGATGGACACTGCGTGTCCGAAATTTCCCCCAATGTCACTATCGAGAATATCGAGACGGTGAACATGCCTTGCACGGCCGGCTCCGAAGGTTGGCTTGTCTTGATTAAGGACCAGATTCGCTAGTTTCGGCGTTACGCGCCTCGGCTTCACGCAGCGAGTAGGCGCAGCCGCAGTAATTTTGTCTGTAAAGATTATATTCGGCGGATAGCACGATAGATCGCTTGCTACCGCCTTTCTTTTTGAAGTCGGCGGGCAGTGCCTTGATGCCGTAAATTTCGCCCTGTTCCTTGGCGACCACGTTCAATACCTGCTCGTCTTTTTTGGGACTAATGCTGAGCGTGGTGGTAAAGTAGTCGAATCCCATCTCTTTCGCGAGCCTGGCCGTTTCACCCAGACGTAGTTCAAAACACTTGCGGCAGCGCTTGCCGCCTTCGGGTTCGTCTTCAAGCCCGCGGGCAATATCGTAAAACTTCTTGGGATTGTATTCGCCCTCGATAAACTGCACGGGGTACTTTGTCTTGAATTCGCTTACGAACCGCTTGATTTCGGCGACGCGGTGGGCGTATTCATCGGCGGGTGCGATATTCGGGTTGTAGTAGAAAATCGTTATCTTGAAAAACTGCGAAAGATATTCGATGCAGTAGGTGCTGCATGGCCCGCAGCAGGCGTGCATCAGGAGCGTAGGGACAATTCCCTTGCGCTGGTTCCACCGGATGATGTAACCCAGGTCGCGCTGGTAGTTGTGATACGCTTCGGGCATTTCGCGAACCTAGTCCCAATTGAGCGTAGAGAACGCGGTTATCCAGTAACAAACCGAGGTGGCGATAGCGAAGGTCCCCATGACGGTGCGTTCCTTGTAGGCCGTGCTGAAGAGCACCGTTGCCGTATAGAACGTCAGGTACAGCGAAAAGAAGAACGCGAGGATGCGAATCACCACGAAGGGGATTGTCTCGGGCAGCACATGCCCGGCGGAGAGCAGCACGAACAGCGCGACGAACTGCATGATGGTCGGTACGATGAAAGCCTTGCGGATTTCTTGAGGAATGACCTTGAAGCGCGCGTTCATGGCGTAGTTGCCGAGAGGGGCGCCGCAGGCGAGGGCGATATTCAGTGCGATGGAGGGCAGGAATGTGATTGCCCCGATAATGGCCGCGATAGTCATGGCTGCAAATCTAGAATTTGGGCCCGATAAAAGGAAGACCCCTTCAGGTAAAGGAGGTAACCTGGAGGGGTCGGGGAGTGTTTGGGTATGCCTTTAAATTATAAACTTAAAGGTAGGGAAAACAAGCAAATCGTGCAATTCCTGTATACTTCGGTAAACATGTATACAACGATAAATTTGCGAATTTGACGAAATTTTGGCGGTTTTTGTGAAATTCGGCTAGAAAAGGAGCTTCGCGGTTACATTTCCGCGGGACGGATGTAAACTGCCGGAAACATTGCGGCGGAACGTGGCGGCTATGGAAAGCGCCAAGAAGTCCCCGTTAAAGCGGGCCTCGTTCCGCAGCTGCAGCGCCCGCGTGGCGAACCCGTCGGGGGCGACGATAGCGATTTTGGCGTAGTTTCCGGGAGCGTCCTGATAACGTAACGAGAATTCCAGACGCGGTGTGCTGAACCCTTCGCCGCGTGTGTAGCGTGCTCTTGCCGAGGAGCCTGCGGTCCAGTGATCGGCAAAGCTTGATTGCAATGAGGGCTTCCAGTCGCTTTCGCGGCAGTTCTCGCCCAGCTCCAGGCAGGTGGAGGTAACGCCCGCCCTGGCCCAGGCGGGGCCGCTCTGCAGGCTCGCCTTCGCGCGCGCTGAGATGCTGTCGCTATGCAGCGGGTTGATAATCCTCATGTTCGCTTCGAGCCGGCTGTTTAGCCAGTCCTTCGCAGTCGCGCTGACGGTTTGCGAGCCCCAGAGGCGGCTCTTCAGGATGGTGGTGCTGAGCCTGGCCAGGGCGGGGACGGAATCGCCATGGTAGTAGGCGGTGGTGCGCCAGCCGAGCGCTACGGGCTGCCGCGACACGGGGCTGCGGAGCTCTATCTTAATGAGGGGCGAACTTTGCTTGGCCTGGTACCAGGCGCTCGCCTTGCCAATGCCGGAGCTTGTCTGTAGCGCTACGGAATGAAAGTGGTGGCGTTCGACGGTCGATGTCCCGTGCCAATAGGCAATGCTTGCGGAGGTGTGCTTGTCGAAGGCGTAACCGGCGCGTGATTGCGTGACACTGGACGAATCGAGCAGGGCGGCGAGATGGAAATTCCCGAAAGGGTAGAGCAGCGCCGTTCCCCACAGCGTGTCGAGCGGGATATGGCTGTGGAGCTCTTTGGTGGAGATGTCGCCGAAGTGAGCCTCGCTGCCCGCATTGCGGTAGCTCAGCAGTTCCTGGGTGCCGAGCAGCAGCGTGTAGCGGTAGAAATCGATGCGGAGTTCTTCGCGGTGGCTTTCGACGTGCCCCGCCGAGTCTAGCCGAATCTTGGTCAGGGCGTAGCCGGTGGGCGTCAGGGGCGGACGGCGATTTTTGCGGCTACCTTGGTGGCGGTCTTTTTTGGCGGCCGCCTTTTTTCGCGGAGCCTGCTTCTCTTCGCAGCTTTCCTGCGCGTACACTTCGGCGAGCAGGCAGGCTTCTTCGGCGTTGCCTTCTTCCAGCAGGTCCAGGAATTCCTGCGCCTGTTCCGGCGTGATAACGCCCGCGTCCCACCAGTCAAAGACTTGCGCCTCGGTCACGGCCGCCCTCGGGGCGGCCACGAGCAGCAGTAGCGAGGCAAGAATCGTGAGCTTCGGGTCCATACCTTATATACGGATTTTTCCCGGAAAGCGTTCCGCACGACTTCATTTTTTTATCTTTTACATCATGGCAAGCGATTCCTGGCATAAAAAATCGGCAGACAGAACCGGTCGTTTACCCGCGCGTGCGGGCAGTACCGCCGGCCGCGACTTCGTGCCGCACCTCAAGGCCCCGCGTACGGACTTTCCGCTGTTCGGCGGCAAGCGTGTTACGCCCTCGCTGGCTGGCCTCGACAAGCTTTTGCACTACTACGGCGTGGAACTGCAACCCGAAACATTGAAGCAAATCTGGGAATTCCACCAGCTGCTGCGCGCGAACAACGACGACCAGGATTTGACGCGTCTCAACGCCTTCGAGACGATGGTCGAACGCCACTACGCCGACTGTACGCTCATCAACGCTTACGTGCCCAAGTGGCCCGCCCGCATGATAGATGTTGGCAGCGGTGCCGGGTTCCCGGGAATCCCGCTCAAGATCGTGAATCCGCA
>CADBLC010000108.1 GCA_902795385.1 Fibrobacter succinogenes
GATGGAAGAGCTCAAGAAGATTGTGCGCGTGATGAAGAAGGTGAATCCCGACTTCCCGCACGACATGTGGCTCGTGATTGACGGCAATACCGGACAGAACACCATCAACCAGACGAAGATTTTCAACCAGAGTTTCCCGCTGACGGGGCTCGTGGTGACCAAGCTCGACGGAACCGCCCGCGGTGGCGCCGTCTTGAGCATTGCAAGTTCGCTCCAGATTCCCATCCGCTGGATTGGCATGGGCGAACGTATAGACCAGCTGGTACCCTTTAGCAAGGCCGAATACGTGGAAGGCCTTTTCGAGAACGCGCTCGAAGAGAAGGAATGATAGACCGGATGATTCGCTGGAGTGCAACCGTCTTTGCCCTGTTGGCCGCCGCCCTGGTGCTGGTGTCGTGCACCGACGCCGAGCCGACGGTAGACGAGCGCTTTGTGGACGCCTTCGTGGACATGCGCGTTGTGGAACAGATATACGGTGCCGAGTCGCCTATGGCCCGCGTGGGTCGTCGCTCGGTGCTCCAGAAGTACGGCTATACGCGTGAATCGTTCCTGGAGATGTCCCAGAAAATCCAGGATGACGCCCACTACTGGATGCCCTTCCAAAAACGCGTGGTGAACCGCGTCGATTCCATCCTGGACCCCGAGTCCTTCGTGAAGAAAAAGGAAGAGGAAGCCGCCAAGGAGGCTGCCAAGAAGGCCAAGAAGAAGGAGGAAAAGAAATGATCCGCCTGTTGCTCTGCGCCTTGCTGCTTGCTACGGTTTGTGCCTCTGCCGCAAAGCCCAAGCCCGCGATGGTCCACTGGATGGACTACACCGAGGCTCTCAAGACGGCAAAGAAGACTCCCAAGCTCATATTCGTCGATTTGTATGCCGACTGGTGCATCCCTTGCCGCGTGATGGACGCGAACGTCTATAGCGACCCGTCGGTGGCCTCCCTCCTGAATACGCGGTTCCTCCCGGTAAAGCTTGACGCCGACTCGCAGGACTCCATCGTGTGCGACGGCCAGAAGAATACGGTACAGCGCTGCTATTTCGATGTCTGGGAATTGTCCGCCTTGCCTGCATTTGTGCTGATTGCCCCGAAGGGTCTTACTATATTGACAGTGACGGACTCCATGAGCCCGCAGGAATTGCAAATCATGCTTTACCAGTTCCTCGAGAAAGAAAAGGAGTGGATTGAACGATGAACGACCAGGTAATACTCTATCTGCAGGTCGCGTTCTGGACGCTTGTCTTTTTGCTGTTCCTCTGCTACTGCCTTTTCCCGCTTTCGTTGCCGTTCGTGAGCGAGCTCTTCAAGCGCCGCCACCGCGTTGTTTCGGAATCTAGCGAATTGCCCAAGGTGTCTTTGCTGATTTCTGCCTATAACGAAGAGGCGGTTATCGAGCGCAAGATCAAGAACATTCTGGAAATCGATTACCCCAGGGAAAAACTCGAGGTGCTTATCGGTGACGACGGTTCCGCCGACAAGACTGCCGAAATTGTCGCAAGCTATGCGGACCAGGGCATAACGCTTGTGAAAGCCCCGAAGAATGCCGGCAAGGCGGCCATGCTGAACCGCCTCGAAAAGCTGGCGCAGGGCGAAATACTCGTGTTCTGCGACGCCAACACCATGTTCTTCCCGAACGTCATCCGCAAACTGGTGGCGCCCTTTGCCGACAAGAAAATCGGATGCGCTTGCGGCCACTTGATTCTTTCGGACAAGAGCGGTAGCGTGCTTGGCCGCGGCGAAAGTTCGTACTGGGACCTGGAATCCGAAATCAAGAAGTTCGAGGGAATCCTGGACCGCCTTGTGGGCGGTAACGGCGCCCTCTATGCTATTCGCAAGGAACTCTATACGGAGCTGCCGGTCAAGAAGAGCGTCATGGACGACTTCTTTATCACTACGAAGATTCTGCAGAAGGGCTACTACTCCACGTTCATCCCTAGCGCCATCGGTACGGAGCAAACATCGAAAGAGGGCGAGGGCGAATACCGCCGCAAGGTGCGCATCGGTCGCGCCAATTTCAACTACCTGTTCTCTTACTTGCCGCTGTTGAACCCGTTCCGCCCGCTGCTGGCCTACCTGTTCTTCTCGCACAAGATTTTGCGCTGGTTCTCTCCGCACATCATGATTTTGCTGTTCATTATCAATGCGTTGCTCTTGATGCAGGGTCTCGTTTACCAGGTGACTTTTGCCTTCATGGTGCTTGCGGTGGTGGTATGCCTCACCAAGGCCATTCCGAGCGCGTATTACTTCGCCTCGATGAACATGGCTTTGCTCAAAGGGTTCTTCCTCTCGTTCCGCAGGGAAAAGAGCGGCGGATGGTCGCGCGAGGCCCGCAGCGACGAATGAGAGATTATATTTTGGTTAGAGAATTAGCAGTATGAAAAGAATCCTGACCGCCATCTTGTTCGCCATCGCCTTCGCGGCGGTTCCGTCTAGCGCCTTCACGGCCGATATCCAGGCCGGCGTCGTGAACCACGTGAGCGAGATAACGAACTTCAACCTGAACGTCTATGGACACTGGTGGTACCCTATCGACCAGATGGTGTTCGTGGGTGTGGGTAGCGGTTACCAGGAAATCGACAACGTCTCGCTTGTGCCGCTGAGCGCCAGCGCCTGGGTGCGCCTGCCTATTGGCGGACAAACACTCCCGGTGGCTACCGGCGACTGGGGATACTTGATTGGCAGCGACCATCAGATGTTCTGGAAGGTCGGCGGCGGTCTCGATATCAAGAACGGCGACTATTCGTCCATCATGCTCATGGGCGGCTATGAATTCCTTGAACACGACGGCAAGGGATTTATCTATCTCCAGGCAGGCATCCTGCTGGAACTCTAGTTTTGTCGGATTAGCCCTTCGCGAGCATTTCCATCAGTTCTCTGTCGAGCCTTTCGGGGTTGCTGTACTGCTTGAGGCTCTCGTGCAGCGATTCGCCCTTCGAAACAAGACCGAAGTCCAGGTTCTTGTAGTTCCAGTAACTGAATCCAACATCGGCTTCTCGTAAAATATCCAAGAAGTCGCGCATCCACGCCAGCTGGTATTCGCGCTTCACTTGTACGTACACGCCGAACTCGTTGCAGGCTACGGGCAAGTTGTACTTGGCGCGGAAATCGAGCGCGTTCTGGATGCTCGCCTGTAGTCTGGCCTTGTCCCACTTGCCGTATTCTACGTCCAGGCGGGTTGCGGCATCACCTGTGGGGGCGGCATAGTCACCGGGCCAGGGGCGTTCTACATGGAAAAACGGGTCGCTTATCCAGGCGGCACCCTGGTGCGTGAAGGTGACCGGGGTGTAGGTATGGAAACTGTATATGGCGTTGTCGTCGTCGAGCGGTGTGAGGAACTCGAATTCGCGGGCGCTGTTCCACTTGTTGCTGCCCACCACGATGGTGTTCTTGGGGGCGTGCTTGCGGATGGCCCAGAAGAGTTCGTCCTTGACCTTGTCCCAAACGCGGGAGTCGCTGCCGGCGGGCTCGTTCAGGAGTTCCATCATCACGCGGGGCATGCTGCTGTAGCGCTCGCCCATGAACGCCCAGATGTTGCAGGCGCGCTTGCGTGCGGCGGGGTCGGCAAAGAAGGCCTGTTCCGTGGAACAACCCAGGTGAAAGTCGTGACCGGGGCATTTGTGCAAGTCGAGAATCACGTCGAGGTCGGCTTCCACGATTTCGCGGAGCGCCTTGTCAAGCAGGGCGAACACCTGTTCTACCGGCTTGTCGTTTTCGCCTTCGAATAAGTTAAAGTAGTCCACGGGCAGGCGCACGTGGTTGAACCCCGCCTCGCGGATGCGCCTGAAATCCGAAGAATTCAGGAACGTCTCGATGTGGGGGATAAGCCCAGGAAATCCGACAGGGTCCTTTTCTTGGATGCAGTCTACCTGACTGAACCATCCACCCAAATTCACTCCCCGCAGTCTTTCCTTGATCATTGTAACATCCCTTTTTTTGTTTGTGCTTTTATTCGTCCGTGACGTTCAAGTTCTCGTCGGCGATGTTCAGCTCTAGCAGCACTTCCAGGTCGTCGGGAGAATCGCTGAAGTCGACGGCGAGGCCGACTTTCTTCTCTTCGTCCTTCTGCTTTTCGAACTGGAGGACTTCGCTGACTTTCATCTTGACGACAGCTTCCTGCGTCACGGGAATCTCTATGGTCATGCCTTTCTTTACGGCACCTTCAACAATCTTTCCCTTGAAGACGAGACTTTCCTTGTCTTCGCCCAATGATGTTTTTTTTACGTGAAATACAGCCATTATTCCTTAGCCATTTCTTATTTACGGTTTGTTTCAAATCGTCGCGGCTCGAGCGCCGCGCATAAAAGTTAATTTTTTTGCATGAAGCTCCGAGTAGGGCGAATCCCTTTTTTAGTCTGTGCGCCGTTTTTCCATGATTTCTTGACGGAGGACCAACTCCCCGACGTGGAATTCGTAGACGGCCCGCCGAGCGCCCACTGTGCTGGGTTGAAGGACGGCTCCATCCATCTTTCCCCGGCGTCTTCCATTACCTTTGCGCAAAAGCCGGGGGCGTTCGTGCTCTCGTCGCGCCTGTGTACCTCGTGCTCGTTCGAGGTCCGTTCCGTGAAGCTTTTTTCGCGCTATCCCATTCAAAGCCTTGCGGGGCGCAAGGTGAGGCTTTCTAGTCAGAGCCAGACCTCGGTAACGCTGTTGCGCATTCTGCTCGAGGAACGTTTTGGCGTAACGCCCGAGTACGTGCAGGGCCTTGCTGCCGAAGACGGCGACGATGCCTGCCTGCTGATAGGCGACCTCGCGCTCGAGGAGAACGAACGCCATCGATTCCCCTACGGTTACGACCTCGCTGCGCTGTGGCAGGAATGGCAAGGGCTCCCGTTCGTTTTCGGGGCGTGGATCATTTCGAAAAACGCGCTTGTGCCGGAGCTAAGGCCCGTGCTCGACCGCTACCTGGAACGTACCGAGGAGAGCATCGAGAAGTTCCGTCGCGACGTGCCCGGATCGCTCTCCCGCTGGCTCGCGAAGTACCCGGTGAACCTCCCCAGGAAGGTCATCGAAGACTATTACGGGGTGCTGGATTACCGTTTTACCCCCGAACGCAAGGAATCCCTATCGATTTTCTTTGAAATTGCGGCTCGTATGGGACTGACAGGACTTGCAAACGGCCTTGAATTCATATAATTTTACCACGTAAAAGTTACGCTGAGGTTTGGGAGATGGTAGAAGAAAAGATTCTCATCGTTGACGATAATGCCGAAGTCCTCGAGAAGACCGAAGGGCTACTTTCACAGGTGGGGTACAGTGTAGTACCCTGTACTTCTGGAGAAGAGGCACTTGAAATACTTAACAAGGAACGTTTCGACCTTGTGCTTCTCGACATCAACATGCCGAGCTTGAACGGCTACGAGGTTTGTCTGCGCATCCGCCAGACGTTCGCGCTCGACGACCTTCCCATCATCTTCCTCACGAGTCGCGAGGATTCCGACAGCGTGACCAAAGGGTTCCATGCCGGGGCTTCGGACTTTGTTTCCAAGAGCGCCCTGTTCGATGTGCTGCTCGCCCGCGTGAACGTGCATATCCGCCTTTCCAGGACTCTGCGCTTTTTGCGCGACATATCGCTGACCGACGATTTGACCGGTTGCTACAACCGCCGTCACGGGATGTACACCCTGCGCGAATGGTTTGCCCGCAGCAAGCGTTACGGCACTCCTTTCTCGATGATTTATTTCGACCTGAACGGGCTCAAGACTATCAACGACAAGTACGGCCACCAGGCCGGCGACCTGTTGCTGCGTTCCGTAGTGAACTCCTGCAAAAAATTGCTCCGCGAATCCGACATCTTGTTCCGCATGGGCGGTGACGAGTTCATGGTGCTCTGTCCGGATACCGACAAGCGTGGCGCCTTCATTTGTGCCGAACGCATGCAGGAATCCGTGAAGGGCGTGACCATTGTCGACCAGACTGTAACCTTCGCTTACGGCATTGCGCA
>CADBLC010000109.1 GCA_902795385.1 Fibrobacter succinogenes
TTTTTTGGTTTAGCTTTGTTTACATCGTTCGACGCCTTTTTTGTTTATTTTATATACGGATGCAGCCTGTTTAGGGAAAAAACGAGGACAAAGAAATGAAAATAAAGCATCCCATCTTGGGCATCGCTCTTAGCGTAGCCCTTTTCGGCGTGGGCGTCACCAGCTCATTCGCCGCAGACGAAACTCTCAGATCGTTGGCCGAGAAAAATGGCATCTACATCGGTGCCATTCTGAACTCACAGTGGTTTGGCGGCGGCCTTCCCTCGCAGTACGAACAAGTTCACAAGACGCAGTTCAACATCGTTGTCGCCGAGAACGAGATGAAGTTCGACGCCACCGAACCGCAAGAAGGCCGGTTCAACTACAACAATGGCGACAAGATGGTCAAGTATGCACAGCAGAACGGCATGCGTGTCCGCGGCCACGCGCTCGCATGGCACAGCCAGGTGCCGAACTGGGTGAACAACTACAAGAATGACAAGCAGAAACTGCTCAAGGTGCTCAAGAACCATATCGACAATGTGGTCGGGCACTGGAAGGGCAAAGTCGCCGAATGGGATGTGGTAAACGAGGCCATCAGCAACAACGAACCCCAGTGGCGCGGTTACTCCGTATGGTACCAGGGTATCGGCCCCGAGTTCATTGACTCCGCCTTCGTATGGGCCCACGCCGCAGACCCGGATGCGGAACTCTGCTACAACGACTACAACCTCGAACAGGGTGTCAACCCGAAAGCCAAGGCAGGGTTCTTGCTGGAACAGGTAAAGCGCTGGGTCGCAAACGGCATTCCTATCCATTGCGTGGGTTCACAGACCCACGTAGAAGACACCACCACCGACAAGCACTTCATCGGTTCGCCGGATAGCCTCCGTTCCCTCGCCAAGGAACTCGCAAAGCTCAACGTCAAGCTGAAAATCACCGAACTCGATATCGGGTTCAAGAGCGGCATCAATGTGAGCAAGAGCGACCTCGAGCGCCAGGGTCAGACATTCCGCCAGTACCTGGACATCATCCTCGAAGAACCGAACGCCGACACCTACCTGATTTGGGGCGTATCCGATAAATGGAGCTGGCTTGGCGGCCTGAACAGGCAGAAGGGCCTTATATACGACGACAACCTGAAACCGAAGCCGGCGTTCGACAGCCTCCTGGTGAGGCTCCAGAACTTCGAGCCGCCTCAAGATACCGCCGCTACGGATACAACCAAGCAAGACACGACCGTCACCGACACCACCAAGAAGGATACGACCGTCAAGGATACAGTTGGACTCGACAGCACCATCTCGATTGCACGATCTGCTGGCCCGGGCAGCATCACCACGCAACTCTCCGGACACACGCTGTTAATCACTGGCGCCAAGTCTGCCATTGTCGACGTGTTCGACATGCAGGGGCGCCCCGTATTCAGCGCGAAGAACGTGAAGGGTTCCGTCGACCTGAAAATTCCTGAAGGCCTGTACGTGGTACGTGTGCGCGACGGCTCGACAAACCTGACCAGGCGAATCGCGATAAAGTAAGCGATTTCCCTCTGGATAAACTCATAAATAACGAGACCGCGGCAATTACCGCGGCCTTTTTTAGTACAAAATCATCGTTTTTCAATCAAAAACGGCATTTAAAGTGTTACAACACATTTATCCCCGAACCAACCCCATCGTCATATTTTGTGTTTATTTTTCTTTTCAACAAACATTAAGGAGTGAAGATGAGAACAAAGCCTTATCTTATGGGCGCCATGGTTGGTGTCGCCCTTCTTGGCGCAAGCGTCACGAACGCCTTCGCCGCCGACGAGACCCTTCGATCCCTGGCCGAAGAACGCGGCCGCTACATCGGAGCCATCCTGAACAGCGAATGGTTCGGTGGCAGAATCGAATCGCAGTTCGAACAAATTCACAAAGCACAATTTAACGCTGTCGTTGCCGAGAACGAGATGAAGTTCGACGCCACGGAGCCCAGCGAAGGCAGGTTCAGCTACGGCAACGGCGACAAGATGGTCAAATACGCGCAACAGAACGGTATGCGCGTCCGCGGCCACGCCCTCGCCTGGCATAGCCAGGTCCCGAACTGGGTAAACAACTACAAAGGACAAAAAGATAAGCTGTTCAAGGTGCTCAAGAACCACATCGAAAACGTGGTCGGCCATTGGAGAGGCCAAATCGCCGAATGGGACGTGGTAAACGAAGCCATCAACGACAACAACAACCACGGCTGGCGTTCTTCCGGTTCCGTCTGGTTCGAGACTCTCGGCGCAGACTTCCTCGATTCCGCCTTCGTGTGGGCGCACGCCGCCGACCCCGACGCAGAACTCTGCTACAACGACTACGCCATCGAATGGGGTTTAGGTTCCGGTAGCAAGGCAGGATTCGTTTTGGAACAGGTGAAGCGTTGGAAAAAGAACGGGATTCCCATCACCTGCGTAGGCACGCAGACCCATATCGAAATCTCGCACGAAACCACACCGAAAAACGTCCGCGACTTCGCCAAGGCACTCGCCGAACTGGGAATCACGCTGAACATCACCGAGCTCGACATCGGATTCCCGAAGGGTTCCGCAAACAGCCTGAGCGCAAAGGACTACCAGAAACAGGGCCATCTCTACCGCCAGTTCATGGACGTATTCCTCGAAGAACCGAATATGGGTGAATTCATGATCTGGGGCGTGACCGATGCGCACAGCTGGCTCGACGGTAGCCAGGGCAAGACCCAGGGGCTCATCTACGACAAGCAATACAAGCCGAAGCCCGCTTATGACAGCCTTATCGTAAGCCTCAAGGCGCACGCCCCGTCCGAAGTGGTTTCGCCGTACTCGAGCAACACTCCCGAAAGTTCTTCGTCAACGGATGTGTCATCTTCGTCGAGTACTATAACCATCAAGGCGTCTATGGCTCCGGCAAGCCTGTCCATGCAGGTTTCAGGCCATACACTGCTTATCGCGGGTACGCAGTCCGCCATGGTCGACGTGTTCGACATGCAGGGTCGCCCGGTATTCAGCGCCAAGTGCGAAACGGGTTCAATCGAATTGAAGAACGTTTCCGAAGGATTGTACGTGGTGCGTGTGCGCGAAGGCTCAGCAAGCCTGACCAAGCGCATCGCGATAAAGTAGATTCCAGGACTTAAACATTGGGGCCGCGGCATTTTGCCGCGGCCCTTTTCTCGACCATTCGGCCGAGTTCCTCCTACCCAAGCCCTCGCTGTCTAGTTCTTGACACAGCGGACAAGGAACGTACCATTTAATTGCTGAAGGTTATAGAGAATGGCGAAGTCAATGACATTCAGGTCATAACCAAGCGCAATTTTCGGCATTTTTACTCTATCCGTAATGCGGGAGAAATGCACTCCGTACGAAGACTTTTTCTCGTCAGATTGGAAATCGGGGATGGACATAAACTGATAACCATAGCCAGTGCCACCTATTCTCAAGTGATTTTCGTCTCCCCGTACGCGAATCACGGGTTTCAAACCGAATCCAGTCGCAACATCATCCGCAAGCATGGTTCCCGCATCCGAGATTTCGATGTTGTATTCATTTGCGACATATTCGACCAACGAAATCCAATCGTCTATATTGGGAATCCTCCAGCCATCGGGGCATACTCCCTGGAGCGGCTTTGACTGCGGAATGAATTTCTCGTGATTCCAGTCCCATCCATCCCAAGACACGTCCCCAATCAAGGGTGCACAATACGTTGTGACATTTTCCTCCCATTCCTGACATATCGAATTGTCAGCAGCATCTATACAATTGATTTCAGGCCCTCCACACCGTTTATCCAAAATCGTCGTGTCGCCTTGAGGTTCTATTCTATACACGTCCACTTCATTTTTTCCGATATTTGCACCTGCAAACCACACATAATACCTTCCATTGACATCCCCGGAAACGTCGTTACCAAAAGTGCTCGTATTCTTCATCAAATGAGCTTTCAACGCGCTGTCGATCGAGGCCGATGTCGTGTCGGCGAAGTTCAAGTTCTCGGACATCCAGGTTTGCTGTTTTCCATTGATAGTATATGTTACCGTATTGTAGGTTTTCCCGTCTCGATCATCTGTCAAGAATCCCCTCGTATAGCTTATCTTTTTGTAACCCATATCCCATTTGCCGGAACGGCAGACAAACGAAATACCCTCTTTAAGGACCACTTCATCTTCTCGCTGTTCAGTGCACTTTCCAAGGCCATAGGAATGCGCCAAATATCCCACCTTATATTCGAACAGTTTGACTACATTCTGGTATTTCTCTTTTACCTTTTCTCCCAAAGCAGCGAATGCTTTTGACGATGCCAGCCTATACCATTCATACTCGTCACCCATTCGCCAACCTTCGCTTTCACCGCTCAGAATCAATAGCCTTACAAAGGCCAATTCCGACTCGGTGCCATTTTTTAGACTTTCAAAGCTTCCCAAATCTTCATATACGCCGTATTCCTCAAGGATTTCGCTTTCCGCCTGCTTGTTCGCCACAGCAAAGGAAGTCCCCGCGGCGACAAGTTCGCGCAACCGCTGAACCTTCATGTCAGTCAACATATTTACACTGATATTCCCAGACTGTTGAATATCCACGATCGCTTTTAACAACCGCGGGAACTTGTTTAATTTTCCCGTTCCCGTCGAATCAAGATCCTCAAGTATCGTAGCAGCGATATTCGGTTCGCTTTTCTCGATACAATTCGGGGTGTAGCACGAATCTAGCACTTCCACCAACACATACGGGCTCTTGAGCGAGATACTGTCAAACGAAAAATCTCCGCTGGCGCCACGAACCGTGTCGGTAAAGAACCGTCCTGTCGTATCAAGCGTTGTGGAATCAAGTTCATATATTGTCACAATCGCCTCGTCCAGGGAATCCAAAACCAGATTGGATTTTTGTAAAGTATCACCGTTATCTTTCATGGCCACAAAAGTCATGGGAACCAAGTCGCCAACCTTCCCTGCCACGGTAATATTTTTCAACGCATAGATTCCCGTCTCTTCTGCAGTCCCGCCATCGGCTATGGACTTGCCGTCTTCGGAACATGCTGCGAACATAAAGGCGAGCAGCATCGCCATTTTGCAGACAACCTGTCTGTCAATCTTTAAGTAGTTCATGATATCCTCCTAACTGTTTTTATTAACATTCTTGTTCGTCATCGGGAACAGCTGCATGTTCAGGCGATAGACCTCGTCTGTCGCAGCGTTCTTGCGTGCGATTGCGATGATTCGCTTTCGGCAATCGGCGATTTCCTGCACAATTTCCTCGTAGCCTTCACTCGTAATGCCAAGCGTAATGCCCGAAAAATGGCGTTTGTCCTGCGGAACGCCCTCGATGGCCTCGAGCGCGAATTCGCCCATCTGGCGGTGCAAGGCGCGAACAGCCACGGGAGTCATCTCCATGGGGCCCGTCGTGACGGATTTTTCCGTCTGTACGTAATTTCCCTTCTTGTCTTTCTTGAGCAGCCCCGCCTTGACCAGGAAGTTCAGCGTTTCGGTGACTTCGGCAGCGGTAATTTCGGGGCGGCAGGCGTGCGCAAGCGCAAGCGGCTTTGCCCCGGGCATCGCAGGCGCCAGTTCACGGATAACCGGATTCTTCCAGTTTCCAAAAAAGCGGAAAGAGTCGCCTTCCAGGATTTTGGCCTTGTGCGCATCGGCAATTTCAAGCATCCTGTTGAAGGCATCCTTCTTTTCGGCGTCCTTTTTCGCATGGTTGAACTTGACCATCTCGGCGAAATAGTCCCGTTCGTAATCGGCAAGGCGCATGGCAGCAGCCACGCGGGCCGTCGCCGCCTCGCTCAGGTTGAAGCGCCCTTCGCTCACATATTTAAGGTAGACTCGCGAGGAAAAACCGGCCTCGTCCGCGAACTCCTGCCAGGTGAATGCGGATTTCGCCTTCCTATCGGCGTATCTAGTATTTCTTTCATTTGTTCCTCCTAGAGAACGGCAGCAGACTTTAGGCGCCCCTTCCGCTCTCAAAAACAAATATATCACCTATTTTTAAAAAAGTCAATAGTTTTACAACACAAAAAGCATTTTTTATTAAAAAATAAGCTTTTTTAAAGATTAGATTCAAAAATCAAGTATTTTTCACAACACAAGCAAGTACAAAAAAACACAAAAAAAAGCCCCAAGCCGAGAGGCACGGACATGCTTGCATGCCCATGACCGAGGCGCAGGCTTTAGAATCTGCAAAGCAGATAAAAAAGCCCGCGACCGTCAAGTCGCGGACTCCTTAATGCGTCTATAAAGCTATTACAACACGCCGTGGCAAGTGCGGCTGATGACGTCGTCCTGCTGTTCCTTCGTAAGGGAGAGGAACTTGACGGCGTAGCCGGAAACGCGGATGGTGAAGTTCGCGTATTCGGGCTTTTCCGGATGAGCCTGCGCGTCGAGCAGCTTTTCCACGCCGAACACGTTCACGTTCAGGTGGTGTGCGCCCTGGGCAAAATAGCCGTCCATCACGGTCACGAGCTTCTGGGAGCGTTCCTCGTCGCTGTGGCCGAGGGCGTTCGGGCTAATCGTCTGCGTGTTGCTGATGCCGTCGAGTGCGTATTCGTACGGGAGCTTGGC
>CADBLC010000110.1 GCA_902795385.1 Fibrobacter succinogenes
TTTTCCAGCACAAAACCGGCCTCGCCATAGTCCTTGACGAAGTCCTTCGGCTCCACGGGGCCGATGCTGGATTTATGCAAATATTCACTCATATGCATAAATATAGTAAAAAGAAGCGGGTTGCTAGGTATTGGTTTTATCTATGGCTGGCTATAGGGCTTAAAAATCCTTGCCGTAGATCAGGTTCAGCGAGGCCTTGGCGCCGAGCGATTCCTTGAACTTGAACAGGGGCAGGTTCAGGTTGCCTCCGGCCATGCCGTTGGATGTACCCCACGAGAATTTCTGGATGCCGTCGTTTGCGGCTTCGCGCATCACGTTGATGTACATGGCGGTGGTGGGCTGGAATTCGCGGATTTCTTCGTTCGGGGCGATGTACTGCGCGTGCCTTACCTTCACGTTTGCAAAGTCAAAGAGCATCATGCCGGCGACAAACGTTTCTTTTTTCGCGTCGGTTGCGTCGCGCATCCACAGGGCGCGGAACTTGACTTCGTCGGCAATGCGGTTGTGGCGCAGGTCAAGCAGTTCGTCGAGCGTGTGGACGGGCTTGGTGCCGAATTTTGATTCCAGGGCGCAGAGGTGCCTGTAGAATTCCGGCATTTCCGCGTCGGTCATGTCGCGGTATTCTAGGTTGAAGGCTTGTGACTTGCGGAACACCGAGCGGCAGGTCTTTTCGCAGTTCTCGAGCGGGTCGGTGCCTGCGTCGAGCGTGCATACGGCGCTCAGTTCGGTCTGGCGCCAGTAACCGCGGTGCTCCATCACGTATTCCAGGAGGGCGGTGGAATCGAGCGAGAACAGGCTCGAGGTCGGGCGCATTTTGATTTTTTTGCAGATTCCCTTCAGGTAGGTCTCGGCACATTCCAGAATATGCATGACCCGCTCCGCGCTGTAGAAATTCTTGGAAATCACGGGTCCGCCGAAGGTGGAACCCTGGTGCGATATCCATTCGCCCGACTCGGTCAACACTCCGGGGAAGGCGGCCACGATGGTGCCGCTCGATTCCAGCATGAACGAGGCGTCGTTGAAGCGGCCCTGCGGGTGGTAGTTCAGGAACCTACGTGTCTGCAGGAACGTGCCGTTCACCGATTCGCTTGTCACGAACCGGTCCCAACGCGCCTCCAGGTGTGAATCGTACGGCAAAACACTGAACATGCTTCAAAGATACAAATCTCCCGCTCCCGGAACACAAAAAATTGTATATTACTTTTATATTATGCCGATTTTTGAAGAAAAAGCGAAGATTATCCAGTTGCCCAAGTTCCTTGACGAACGTGGGAACTTGAGCTTTTTGGAATCGGGAAAGCATATTCCCTTCGAAATTCGGCGTACCTACTGGATTTACGACGTGCCGGGCGGCTGCCTGCGCGGGAGCCATGCGTTCAAGACGGAAAAGGAATTCATTGTCGCGCTTTCGGGCAGCTTTGACGTGGTGGTTCACGACGGCGTGGAAGAAAAGCGCTATTCGCTTTCGCGCTCCTACTACGGGCTCTACCTGCCCCCGATGCACTTCAGGACTCTCGACAATTTTTCGACCAACTCGCTCGCGCTCGTGGTGTCGTCGTCGGATTTTTCCGAAGACGACTATATCCGCGATTTTGACGAGTTCATTCGCGAGGCAAAAAGATGAACGAGCAGGATTTGAGAAACGCCCGCATCGACATGTGCTCGCTCATTGAACTCCCGAGGATAAGCGAACGGTCCGGGAGCCTTACGCCTATACAGAACTCGAAGGAGATTCCCTTCGACATCAAGCGCGTTTTTTACCTGTACGATATTCCCGGCGGCGTGACGCGCGGCGGACATGCCCACAAGGAGTGCCACCAGCTGTTGGTGGCGGCGAGCGGTGCTTTTGACGTGAAGGTGTCCGACGGCGAGAACGAGAAGGTTTACCGCCTCGACCGTCCGTACTATGGGCTGCATATTCCGCCCGGAGTCTGGGCCGAGGAACTTGGGTTCTCTTCGGGCTCCATTTGCCTGGTGCTTACCTCGCACGAGTTCGACGAGAGCGATTATTGGCGCGACTACAACGAGTTCTTGAAGTTCAAGAAGCCCGGCGTGGAGAATGCCGACGGGGGAGTGCGCTGATGAAGATTCCGTTTTTGGACTTGAAGCAGGTGAACGCTCCTTACATGGATGCCCTGAAAACGGCGGCCTCGGAGGTGGTGGAATCGGGCTGGTATATTCGCGGTGCTTATTGCGAAAAGTTCGAGAAGGAATTTGCCGCTTACTGCGGGTTTGCGCATGGGGTAGGCGTCGGGAACGGGCTCGATGCCCTCACGCTCATGCTCCGTGCATCCATCGAGCTTGGGCGCTTGGCCCCGGGCGACGAGATTCTGGTGCCCGCGAATACGTACATCGCGACAGTGCTGGCCGTGAATGCGGCTGGGCTTGTCCCGGTGCTCGTGGAGCCCGACGCAAGGACTTTCAACATGGATCCGGCAAGACTCGCGGACGCCTGCACTCCCAAGACGCGCGGGATTTTGGCGGTGCATTTGTACGGGCGCCTTGCGGATATGAACGCCATTTGGAAGTTTGCCGCAGAACGCGGATTGCTTGTTTTCGAGGATGCCGCGCAGTCTCACGGCGCGTTTCTTGATCGGGCCAATCTCTCGTCTCTCGTCTCTCGTCTCTCGTCTAATGCCGTCGCTTACAGTTTCTATCCAACAAAGAACCTCGGTGCCCTGGGTGACGCGGGCATGGTTGTAACCGACGATGTGGAACTCGCCAATGTGGTGCGCATGCTGGGTAACTACGGCTCCGAGAAAAAATACGTGAACAAGTACCGCGGCGTGAATTCCCGCCTAGACGAAATCCAGGCCGCCTTCTTGCTTGCCAAGCTCCCGCATCTGGATGCCTGGAACGCCCGCCGCCGCGAAATTGCGGCCCGCTACGTAGGCGAGGTCAAGAACGCCCTGTTGCGCCTGCCCGAGATTCCCGCCGACCCGCGCGAGCACGTGTGGCACGTATTCACGGTGCGTACTCAGGACCGTGCTACCCGCGAGGTGTTGCAGAGGCATCTTGAATCCCGCGGTATTGGCTCGCTCATTTTTTACCCGATTCCGCCGCACAGGCAGGAGGCTTACGCCGCAAGCCCCGACGGTACGGAATTCCTGCTGCCCGCCGACAGGCTCGAGGGCAAGTTCCCGATTGCCGAGAATCTTGCCGATACCGTTCTGAGCGTCCCCGTTTCGCAGGTGCTCACGGACGAAGAAGTCACCGAAATTATTGGAGCGCTGAATGATTTTGTTGTCTAGGATAGTGCGTCGCGTTTACCGCTCCGCCCGTACGCGTTTTTACAGGTTCATCTCTACCGCTAAGGTCGAGGGCAAGTTCTGCGCGGTGTCTCCCGTGCTGTGCGACGGCAAGGGCAAGGTCCGCGTAGGCAAGGGCGTCACGTTCGGCTTTATCCAAGACGCTGATTTCTGGACGTCGTACACGTTCTTGAACCCGCGCAATGCAGACGCGTGCATCTCGTTCGGTGACGGGACTACGGTGTGCAACCACTTTACCGCCGTGGCCGAGGGCCCGGGCATCGAGTTCGGCAAAAAGGTGCTCGTGGGTACGGGCGTATCTGTGTTTGACAGCGACTTTCACGATGTGGACCCCTCGAACCGCTGCAGCGGAACTCAAAAGTCGGGCAAGGTCGTTATCGCCGACAACGTGTGGATTGGCGAGCGCGTGACGATTCTCAAGGGCACAAGAATAGGCGAGAATTCCGTAGTCGCCGCGGGAGCCGTGGTCTCGGGAGAATTCCCGGCGAACGTGGTCATTGGCGGCGTACCCGCGAAGGTCATCCGTAACATCTAGCGCACCATGGAAAAATCCTCGAAATTCTGGAAACTGTTCTTCGGTTCGGGCTCGGTCACCGCGGTCAACGCGCTGCGTGCCTTCGCCGTGAACAAACTTCTCGCGGTGTTTTTGCCGCCAGCCGCGTTTGCGTGCGTGGGGCAGTTCATGAACTGGATGAGCATTGGTCAGGCAACCTCCAGCCTTGCCATGCAGAACGGCTGGGTAAGCCTTACCGCGCAGAACAAGGACAATTTGAAGCAACTGCACGGCGTGTGGCGCGGTGGTTTCCGCATTACGACGTTCGCGACCATCGCCACGTGCATCCTTGCGGTCATCTTCTGCTTTGCCGCTCCGCTCGAAAAGATGTTGCCGGGCGTACATCCGCGGCTTGCGCAGGCGGCCATCCTCTTCGCGCTCCCGGGAATCCTTGCCACGAACATCGTGACCATCGCCTCGTCCGTGATGAACGGGCTCGGCTCGGTGCGTCGCTGGGCGCTTATCCAGACGGTTTCGTCGCTTTTGCAGATTGTCTGGGTCGCCATCTTCCTTTATACCGGGCGCCTCTCGGTGCTCTCCATCATCGCCACGCAGACGGTCGTAGCCGGGTTCTTTGCCGCTCGCGTGGCTTCGCGCGCCGGGTTCAACTTCGCCACGCTCAAAAAGTCCGCCCTGGAGATTCGCGGCCCGTGGATGTCGTATGCCGCCATGGGACTTGTGCCCATGATAATCTCGCCGCTCGCGCTGATGTTCGTGCGTTCGTATATCGGTGCGGAGATGGGCTGGAATGCGGCCGGTATTTGGCAGGGCGTCTACAAGATTTCTGATTTTTGCGCATCGCTGTTTTCGGCAATCCTCACGGTGCTCTTGCTGCCGCGCATTGTGCGCGACATGACGCTAGCAGATTTCCGCAAGGTGTTTTACCCCATATTGGGCAGGGTAGTGGCGGTGATGTTCGTGGTGTGCGGCTTGCTGTTTGTGTGCCGCGATATCGTGGTGGCGGTGATGCTCTCGGAAAGTTACGCCCCCGCGGCATACTACATGCCCATCCAGCTGCTCGGTGACTTGTTCCGCTCGGCCGGCTGGTGCTTTGGCATGGTGTTGATCGCCCGTCGCGAAACCAAGGTATTCTTGTTCATCGAGGTGCTCTCGAACCTCGTGTTTGCAGGCGGCTCCGTGTTGGGCATAAAGCTTATGGAAATGCACGGCCCCATGCTTGCCTACGCTTTTGAAAACTTTGTAACGCTCGTGGCGCTCGCCATCGCGGTTAGGAGGCTCAAGTGGAATACTCCATAACCAACATGTTCGCCGAGAAGATGACGGAAGACGTTTACGTGAAGGCCTTCGCGGAGGGCGTGGAGACCGAACAGCGTGAACATGTGCCGCTCGTTTCGGTGCTTATGGCAAGCTACAACCACGAGAAGTACGTGGAGGCCGCGGTACGTTCCATAATGGAACAGAAGGGCGTGGACTTTGAGCTTGTGGTTGTTGACGACGGCAGTACGGACCATTCGCCCGATATCCTCGAAAAATTGCAGGGGGAACTCGGTTTCCGTTACGTACACCGCGAGAACAAGGGCCTTATTGGCACGATGAACGAGCTTTTGTCGCTCGCGCGGGGCAAGTACTTTTGCACTTTTGCTTCCGACGACATTATGCCGCCCGACAGGCTTAAAAAGCAGAGCGATTTTTTGTCGCGGCACCCGCATAGCGTGGCGTGCTTTGGCCAGATAAAGACGATGTCGCCGGAAGGGGAGGTATCTGCGGAAGTTGTACCGCTGTACATGAAGAACGTGCCCGAGGTGAGCTTTGAGCAGGTGATTGTGAGCGACCGCGCGTTGCACGGATGTTCCGAGATGTTCGTGACCGAGGCGGTACGTTCGCTGGGCGGTTACGATACGCGCTTTTATTTCGAGGACATGCC